>JAYSTZ010000711.1:0-6285 GCA_043719365.1 Verrucomicrobiaceae bacterium
CACGATGGTCTTGTAGGGGATGAACCAGTTGTTGCCGCGGCAGCGTTTGTCGTCGCCGCCGGTGTGGCCCCAGCGGGCGATGTTGCTTTTGTCCATGTAAGCGACGCCGACGGCTTTGCGGTCGAGCTTGGTGTTCCCATCTTTGGTGAGGTGGAAGATGTATTCGTGGCAGTCGTTGATGTAGCGCTGGCCTTGGAGCGGCTTGAAGTGGCCGGCGGAAATCTCGGATTCTCCCTTCGGCTGGATGGTGATGCTTTTCACCCAATGCAGGGTGTTTTGCAGCGTGAAGAGCGGGCGTAGTCGCAGGACGAGTTCGTGGGGGAGGTAGGGGTTTTTGGACGATGCGCCGACGTTGAGGAAGAAGGAGCCGTCGTCGCGCAGGACGCGCTTTAACTCGGTGGCCCATTTCACGCACCAATTGAGGAACTCTTCGCGCTCAAGGTCGTCGCGGTATTTGCCGTAGGCGATGTCGAGGTTGTAGGGCGGCGAGGTGACGACGACATCGACGCTGCCGGCGTCCATGGCGGCCATGCCGGCGACGCAATCGCCGTGGCGGAAGTCTAGGACGGTGCGGTTTGGTAGAAAGAGATCGTTGGACATTTATTAATTGGTGCGTGCTGGTGGGCGGGCTTCGGTGGCTGGTGATTTGGTGATGCCGTCGCCGAGTTCGGCGCGCATCGTGTTCGCGAAGTCGTTGAGGATATCTACGACCGCAGGGTGCTTTTCAGCAACGTTGGTGGTTTCACCGATGTCGGCATCAAGGTCGTAAAGCTCCGGTTTGTCGATCTTCGCCTGGCGGTATTTTCCGGGGATGCCGTCCTTCGCTTTTGGCTGGTCGCCCATGGTGCGGTATTGGCCGGGGAGCATGAGTTTCCAGCGGCCTTCGGTGACGCTCTCCAGGTTGTTTGGCGAATACCAAGTCGCGTAGAGTCGAATGCCGTGTTCTTCACGCGGCTTGCCCATGAGGTCGTTGGTGCTGTTGCGTCCGTCGATTTTAGCCTCCGGCAGTTTCGCGCCAGTGAGCGCGGCGAGCGTGGGCAAAATATCGATGGTCATCGCCATCTCACGGCTCTCGGTTCCGGCGGGGATTTTGCCCGGCCAGCGCATGATGCACGGGATGCGTGTGCCGCCTTCCCAACTCGTGCCTTTTCCCTCGCGCAGCGGAGTCGCGACGCCGCTGTGCTCGCCGTAGCTCAGCCACGGGCCGTTGTCGCTGGTGAAGATGACGAGCGTCTTTTCGTCGAGCCCGTTCTTTTTGAGCGCGGCGAGCACTTCGCCGACGGACCAGTCGATTTCCTGGATGACGTCGCCATACAATCCCGCGCCGGATTTGCCCGCGAACTTGTCGCTCACGTAGAGCGGGACGTGCGGCATGTTGTGCGCGAGGTAGAAGAAAAACGGGCGCTCCTTGTTGCGCTCGATGAATGCAACCGCGCGCTCGGTGTAGCGCGTCGTGAGCTGGCGCTGGTCGTCGGGCGTCACGTCGTCGTCGATGATTTTTCCGCCGTCGTACATCGGGAGATTCGGGTAAGCGCCCGGCTTTGCCTCCGGGTGATGCGGCCACATGTCGTTTGAGTACGGAAGGCCGAGCCATTCGTCGAATCCCTGGTCCACCGGAAGCCAGCCCGGACGGTCGCCGAGGTGCCATTTTCCAGCCATCCCCGTCGCATAGCCGTTTGCCTTCAGCATCTCGGCGATGGTGGTCTCGGAGGGATTCAGCCCGATTTTCGCACCCGGCCCGAGTGCGCCATTGATGCCGACTCGCGTGTGGTAACAGCCGGTGAGCAGCGCCGACCGCGACGCCGAGCAAACCGCGGATGAGACATGGAAGTTCGTGAAGCGCCGCCCTTCCGCCGCCATGCGGTCGAGGTTCGGCGTGGTGTAGCGCTTCTGTCCGAAGCAGCCGATGTCGCCGTACCCGAGGTCATCGCAGAAAATGATCACGACGTTTGGTTTGTCCGCCCGGAGCGTTGAGGCGAGTAGAATGAGAAATGAGGCGATGTGCCGGAGCATGGCGACTTCTAGGCGGGCGGGGGTTGCGAAGTCCACATCCCAGTTTTACCGAGGGTCGATGGGTCCGCCGCGGGACTATGAAAAGACCGCTGTTCACACGCCGCTTTTCCTGACTACGTGAACGCCATGCGCCTGCTCCTGATTGATGGACACTATTACTGCTACCGCTCGTTTTACGCGATTCGCGACCTGAAGAATTCGCGGGGCGAGAGCACGAATGCGATTTTTGGATTCATTAAGACGATGCGCAAGATGCTGAAGGATTTGCGCCCCGATCTGGCTGCGGTGCTTTGGGACCAAGGCCTGCCGCTCCGCCGCACGACGCTTCAGCCGGACTACAAGGCGACGCGCACCGAGACGCCGTGCGACCTGCGTCCGCAGATCGATGCACTCATCAAAATGGTGCAATCGTTTGGACTGAAATCGATCGGCGTCCCGGACACCGAGGCGGATGATTTGATGGCCACCTACGCGACAGTCGCGAGGGCGCGCGGCGATGAAGTCATCCTTGCGACGAACGATAAGGACCTCTTCCAACTCGTGGATGAAAAGTGTTTTGTTTATTCGACGAACAAGACTGATCTCGCTGACCCGAAAGACCCGCACGCGCTGCTCGACGCAGCGAGGGTACAGGCGAAATGGGGAGTGCCGCCGTCGCAGATTGGTGAAGTGCTGGCGCTCATCGGCGACGCGGTGGACAACATTCCCGGGGTTCCCGGAATCGGTCAAAAGACAGCGGTTTCGCTGCTTGAACAGTTCGGTAGCCTTGATGCGCTTTTGAGCAATCTGGCCTCGGTGAAAGCGAACCGCGCCCGCGAGAGTCTCACGGCGAGCGTGGAGCACATTGCAAAGAATCGAGAGATGGTGCGTTTGGATTTGGACCTCCCGCTGCCCGTGCCGCTGGACGATTTGCGCATCGAGCCTCGGTGGGAGGAGATGGTTGCGGCGATGGAAGCTTGCGAGTTTCGCGGCCTTACTGCGGAAGTTCGCGCAGAGGCGGCGGCTGCGGGAGTTGTTGCGCCTCCGCAGCAAGCAAAAGCAACGGCGGGCCTTTCGCAAGGGGAACTCTTTTAGCCAATGCATCGGCGCTGGTGGTTCTTTACGGGCTGGGCGGTGTTTATTGTGAGCATCATCTTTCTGGCGGATGTCGGGCATCTGACGTGGGTGACCGACATGGTAAAAAAGTATCCGGGCTCGGATAAGGTCGGTCACTTCTTTCTGATCGGGACGCTCGCGCATCTGTTTAATCAGGCGCTTCGCCGCAGGAAGCTTGGTCCGCTTTTGATGGGCAGTCTGCTGGTCGCCATCGCCATGACCGCCGAGGAGTATTCCCAAAAGTGGACGCCGAGTCGAAATTTCGACTATGGCGATATGGCGGCGAATCTTTGTGGCTGCATCGCCGCAGACCTCCTGTCCCGACGCCGCAAGCCTGGCTCTTGAGCGCCCGCAATTGCGAGACGGGGCCATGCCTCGCGGCTTGATCGGGAGACTCGCTGGCGGAAAGTGATCGTGACTTCTGCCGAGCCGGGGCGGCCAGCCTGCCTGCGTGAATGCACCTCTTTCCTTGCTCGGCGCGGGATTTTTGGCAGATGGGCCGGTTTTTGCTAGTTTTGGCCTCAGTATCTAAGCCCAATCACACCATCATGCCTGACGAACTTTCCGTAGAATCGGTCCTTTTCCGGATCAAGGAGCTCCGGGCTTCTGTGCAGCGCTTTGCGTTTTTGCTTCGCGCGCGCGGCGTTGAGACGCAGCCATTCATCACGACTTGCGATGAGCTTGAGGCTGCATTGAAAAAAGGGGCGGTTTCGGAAGACGTGCCGCGCCTGCTGGTGAGCTTCTCGGCGTTTGGAGAAAAGCTTGATGCCCTCTCCGACTGGCCGCCGAAGGATCCGGAGCGTGTAGCGGCGGAGATGCTCGCGGGGATGCTGCTCACATTGGAGGATACCGTGGAGGTCTTTCATAAATTGGGCGGTCCGTCGGAATTGAAGGTCGCTGCGGAGCTTCAGCACACGCTGACGCGGATCCACACACGCATCCGGCAGGGTGAGATGCCGACCGATGAATTGCAGGACTTTTTGCTCACCGTCACCGCGCAGAACGCGGAGGTGCGGCGACGGCTCCTTTTTCGCACGGCGGCGCTGGCAATTTATTGGGAAAACGCGCCGCAGTCGAAATGGGACGAACTCCCCGACGATGCGCTGGACGGAATCTTCAGGCTGGTTCTTCAGTGGCAGGAGACGGAGCGCGAACGGATTCTCGGAAATCTGCCGCTGGCGGACCGGCGACGGCTGGAGGAAATGGAGACGTTTAATGTCGAGCAGTGGGCGATGCCGCACGTGTTTGAGCCATAGCGCTTGGCAGTGCGGCGGAAAGCGGGTAGTGAAGCGTTCGTGCGCGCCGACATCGAAGACTTCATCATGTACCTTGCGACGGAGCGGGGGCTGTCGGACAACTACCAGCTTTCCACGCGTCGTTCGCTGGAGACGTTTTGCCAGTGGGCGGAAACAACCCGGCAGATTTCCGAGTCCCGCGTCGTCACTCTTGCGGAGTTGCAGGAGTTTCTCGCGCACCGAAAGCGCGCGGGGCTTGCGGCGGCCAGCATCAAACTGGAAGTCGTCGCGCTGAAAATCTTCTTTCGCTGGCTCGCCGCGCGGGCGCGAATCCCGCACGATCCAGCGGAAGTGCTGCCACTTCCGCGCATCGAGCGATTTCTCCCCGAGACACTCAACGAGGCGGAAGTTGAGCGACTGATTGATTCGCCGGATACGACGCAGCCGCTCGGACTTCGCGACAAGGCGATGCTGGAACTGCTTTATTCCAGCGGCCTGCGGGCAGGAGAACTCGTCGGCGCACGGCTGGAGAATATGGATCTGGATCACCGCATCATTCGCGTGACCGGCAAAGGCAACAAGACGCGGCTCGTCCCCATAGGCGGGAAGGCGATCGAGGCGATTCGCGCATATTTGGAAAAGGAACGGCCTGAACTCGTGACGAAGCGAACGGGCAGCCACGTGTTCCTCACTCACCATGGGAAAGGAATGACCGCAGTGCGACTGTGGCAGATCGTGAAAGGCCATGCAGGCCGAGCCGGGCTGGAGCAAAACGTATATCCGCATCTCATGCGCCATAGTTTCGCGACCCACCTGCTCACCGGCGGCGCGGATTTACGAATCATCCAGGAGTTGCTCGGACACGCCGATATTTCCACGACGGAGATTTATACCCACGTGGAGCATTCGCGGCTGAAAGCGGTGCATCGAAAGTTTCATCCACGCGGGTGATCAAATGCGGGCTAATGCCGGGACGGTCGCGCGGTTCTTTTGCCGAACCTATGAACCGCACTTTCATCTTCGCCGCCTCCATTCTCGCATTTGTATCCACCGCGCCTGCCCAGGAGCAGAAGCTAGGGCAGGAGTTTAAAAAGATCGCCCCGAATATCGAGCTGGCTGATGGGGACACGTTTGTCTTTCTAGGCGACTCGATTACGCATCAGTGTTTGTACACGCAGTATGTGGAGGATTTCTTCTACACGCGTTTCCCGTCGAAGCGGATTCACTTTCACAATGCCGGCGTCGGTGGAGATCGGGCTTCGGACGCAATAGCGCGTTTTTCGGAGGACGTGGCGGCGTTCAAGCCGAAGTATGTGAGCATTTTGCTCGGCATGAATGACGGAAGTTACCGTGATTTCGACAAGGGCGTTTTCGATACTTACACGGCCGGGATGACGAAAGTGCTGGAGCAGATTGCGGAAATTGGCGCGGTGGCGATTCCGATGACGCCCACCATGCACGACGCCCGCGCCCAGCGTTTGCGGGGCAAGGTCCAGGAGCCGCGGGACACTTTCTATAATGGAGTGCTGGCGCTTTATGGGAGCTGGCTCCAAGAGCAGGCGGAGGTCCGCGGGCTGGGCTTTGTGGACATGTACAGTCCGCTCAACAGTCTCACGCTCTCCCAGCGCAAGACGGATGCGAATTGGACGATGATTAAAGACGGCGTCCATCCCGGACCGGTGGGGCAGACGGTGATGGCGGTGGCAATGATCGAAGACATGGTGCAAAAGTCGCCGGTTTCCGCAGTCGTCGTGGAGAAGGTGGACGGCAAGCTCGACGCAAAAGCGATAAATGGAAAAGTGACGAATGTCGCCGATAGTGCCGGCGGTGTGTCTTTTTCACTGCTGTCGAACGCGCTGCCGTGGGTCTTGCCGCCGGACACCGAGGAGGGGCGGAAAATGACACATCTCGGCCACAAATACAGCAATGAGAAGGTGACGGT
>JAYSTZ010000712.1:0-6282 GCA_043719365.1 Verrucomicrobiaceae bacterium
CCCGCGAACGGATTGGACGGCAATGTCCTGCTGCCAAATGCCATTAAGGGAATCAAAATAAAGCCGATCGGCGGGGACGATGGCAGCGTCCGTAATATCGTCACCGGCGGCAGCATCAGTGGATTGAACATCGCAGGCAGCGTGGTCGGCATTTACGCGGGGGATGGCGTCTATCATCCGGCGTCGGACATCGGCAGCACTGGGTCGTACAGCTTTTCCGTTCCCATGGATGTCGATCCGATCCAGCCCGGCCCGCAGCTCGGATTCACGCTGGGAAAATCCAGCGCGCTGATGACGCCCGGTGCGGGAATCACCACAGCGAGCATTGGCGAGGCGCTCGAACTCCAGGTCATCTCCGGAAGCGGCAACCCAACGAACGCACCTTTCCCAAATACCGCAGGCCCTGCCGGCGGCAACATCGACGGACTCACGATTTTCAAAGCCTCCGTTCTCTCGACCACTTCGACCACCCCAAGCTACTCGATCATTGCGGGGGACGGAGCGACGGGGAAAACCGGCGGCGCTGGCGGAAGCATCACAAAACTCACCGAAAAATCTGCGAGCGGAAAGATCTCACTCATCGCAGGAAAAGGCGGGGACGGACTCGGAGGCGCAGGCGGCGCGGGCGGCGCAATCAAGCTCTTGGACGTTTCGAGCCTCAGCGGCGCATACACTCTGAGAGCCGGAAATGGCGGCGCGGGCACACCGGGCGGCGCAGGCGGAAGCGTTGGAATCGTGAACTACGCAACGGTGCTTCAGAACTCGAGCCTCATCGCCGCGACGGACTTTGATAACGATGGCACGGATGAACTCGTGATCGTCGCCGCTTCATCCGGCGATTTTGTTGTGGCCCATTCCGACGACGACGGAGCGACATTCAATCTCGTGGTTCAATACTTCGATCTCACAAGCGGTGCTCCGGTTTACGTTATTCCCGGAACCGGACTCGTGTCGGACCTCGATATCTCCGGACCCCGTTCGATCATGGTCACGTCACCGACTTCCGGAACGATCACGATGTACAAGTCAGTCGGGAGCGGAGACTTTGCGGACGCCGATGGAGAATTGGATACGGAAGTATTCTCGTATTCCGTGGACGGATTCACTGCGAAATACACGGAGTTGGTAGGCGATCATTTGGTCGTCGCAGCGGTCAACAAAGGCAGGACCAATGTCGCAAGCGTGCCGATCGGCGAGAATGCACCTCCGCCAGCGGTCATCTTCAAATCTACCTCCGAGGCCACTGCGATGACGTCCAGCGGATCAGGCGACACATTTATCGGATTCCTTTCGGGCAATCTGGTCGGAGTCAGTGCCGCAGGCAGCGTCAATACGACCACTGTCACACTTGGCGGCGCGGTGAGCAGCCTGAGCGTCGGCGATGACGGCTCGACGCTTGCAGCGCTGAGCAAGGATCGCATCCTGTCGGTGTTTAACATTTCGCTCGGAGCCAATCTCGCAGCCGCCACGACGGTAGATTTAACGACGACGAGCGGCACCCTTCAGCAGATCAGCTTTATCAATGACAGGGACCCGCTCACGCTCGACAGCCTCGTGGTGAGCCATCTCACGAGCACGGCCACCTACGACTTCTACCAGCGCGCGACGCTTACGTCTCCTTACGCCCTCGGCACAAGCCGGACTTCGGAGAGCGCGTTCAAACAGTTCGCCATCGCGAACGTCGCCGGTAGCACATTTGCAATCGCCGGACTCACCGCATCAGCAAACCTTTTCGGATACTCCAAGGCTCTCGGCGCGTTCACGGAATACACGCTGCCGTTCAACGGCAAACAGGTTACCATCTTCGCCGGAGACGGTGGAGACGGAATCAATGCCGGCACACTGCTCGGCAATGCCGGCGCAGGCGGCTCGATCGCGGGCGCAAACATCGACGCGGTGAACATCAAACTCGTCGCTGGCATAGGCGGCGACAGCGCTGGCGGAGCCGCAGGCGCGGGTGGTTCGATCATCAATCCCGCGACCATCACAACGAATTCCGGCGCGGTGGTGGTTCCAAAGTTCCTCGCTCTGGAAACACTCGAAATGACAGCGGGCTCCGGCGGCAGCGCATTGGGTGCGGCAAGCGTCAAGGCCTCGGGCGGGGCGGGTGGCGGATTCAACGGGATTACTCTCGAATTGAAAGACGGCGACATGCAACTGACCGCGGGCAACGGCGGCAACGGCAACGGTGGCGCAGGCGGTGCGGGCGGCGGATTCACAGGCTTCCGGGCGACCGGCAACGCTGCGGGAATCACCGCCACAGCAGGGAACGGCGGCAGCACGACCGGGCCTGGAGCCAAGGCTGGCGCAGGCGCAGGCTTTGCGAACTTCAATTTCACCCTGTCCAACGAAGAGGCCACGGAAGGCAACGAGCGCGCCTTCCTCGTGACTCTCACCGCCGGTGCCGGCGGATCTTCCCCGGCGGGAATTGGCGGCGCAGGCGGCGGATTCTCCGCCACGACTCTCAGCCTCGATGGTTCGGACCGCACGTACACCGGAGTTGACGAAGACGGAAACCCGGTGCTCGACGCGGACCTCGATTCCTCGGTCGTCGTTCAGATGCGCGCAGGAAATGGCGGCAACGGCTTGACCGGTGGAAAGGGCGGGGACATTGCGACCACGCGGCTCTCCACGGTTCACGATCAGATCATCAAAAACCTCGGCGTATTCAAACACTACGTCGCTGCGACACTCGAAGCGGGTAACGGCGGCGGAGGGGGCACGGGCGACGGCGGTGCGGGAGGAAACATCAACTCAGCGGTTTTCACCGGAGTCACCTCATACGATAAGGATTCCCCTCTCGACGGGAACACGCCTCTCGTCGTACGGGCCGGCAATGGCGGAACCGGTGGAAATAAAGGCGGCGCAGGCGGCGGCATATCTTCCCTCATCGCGCAGAACGCACCGGCTGCCGACGGCTCGTTCCTCAATCGCACTCACCTCCTGTCCGCTGAAATCTACGCGGGCAATGGCGGCGACGGAGGAAATAGCGACGGCGGCGCAGGCGGCAGCGCGACCGGTCTCACCGTTGGCGTTCGGGAGTATCTTTTCACCACTGCGGGCAACGGAGGAAACGGCGGCGTTGCAGCCGGAACTACTGCAAAAGGCGGCATCGGCGGATCCATTTCAAAGAGCACGCTCGCCATCGTATATAGCCCAGTCGGGTTTGCAGGGCTCATCTCGACAGCAGGGAACGGAGGCAGCGGCCGCGCGGCAGGCGGCGCGGGCGGGGCATTGGCCGCGCTCACGATCAACATTCCGTTTGCGCCACTCGGCATCGGCGCGGTTCTCACCGCGGGCGACGGCGGCGCGGCGATCGGGGCGGGCGGACTGGGCGGAAAAGGCGGCGACGTCATTGGCATCACAAATTCGAAAGACATCCACGGCTCGGTCTCGCTCATCGAGGCGGGCAACGGCGGCAACTCGGCTGCGGGCAAAGGCGGGAATGGCGGCAACGTCTCCAGCATTAAAATCGCGGGATTCATCGGGCGCGTTCTCGATAACGCGACACCACTTGGCTCGTTCGACGCGCTCGGCACCGCATCAGTTTTCGGGGCTCCCATTCACACCAATCTCGTCTCCGGGAAGGGAATGGCGCAGGGGCTGTTCGTAGGCCGCGCCGGAACTGGCGCGACGGCGGGGCTCGCAGGCAGCGTGTCCAAAGTGCAGGCCGAGGCTATTGCAGCCATCGGTGCGGCGACGGACGCCAGCGGAGTCTTCGCACTCGCAGAAAAAGTCTCCGACGTGAAGGCCAGCTTCATCGGATACGATGCGGACGGCGACGGCACGTTCGACGCCGGAGTGGACGGATTCATCCTCGCCAAAGCACTCTCGCTCGTCACCGGCAGCCGCCCCGGCTTCATCTTCAACTCGTAGTCTCTACTGCACGCCCGCCAGTTCTCGCAGCTTCGCACGGCTGAAATCATCGCGGCAGTCGCGATTTGAAGCCTCGCCGTACGCATGCATCGCGAGGGCACGGTCGCCGGTTTGCTCGGCGACCCGCGCGAGCGTTCGCCAGGCTTCTGCGCGGTAGTCGTGGGTATGCAGAGACCGGAGAAGTTCCGCATAAGCGTCGGCGGGCTTTCCCATGGCCTCCAGCGCGAGCGGATACGCACGAACCATCGACCAATTCCGCGGCGCCTCGGTCGCTGCCGCCGCAAGAAAATCAAAGCGCGGTTTGCCCGTTTGCAGCATGTGCAGGTGCGATTTGAGCAACAGCACTTCCGCGGAAAAGAACGGATCTTTCTCCGCTTTTGCGATCGCAGCCTCCGCTGACGCGACATCCTTCTCGCCAAGCGCGATGCTCGCCAGCATGAGCTGAAGACCCATGAATTTCGGGTCGAGCTGCGCAGCCTCCCGGATCAGCGCCTTGGCCTCGGTCACGCGTCCGGCATCGAGCTCGAGCCCGGCGAGATTTCCCAGCACCCGCTTGCCACGGCCCGCACGTTCCGCCGTGGTTGCAAAAAAAGTGCGCTGATCCTTCCAGTAGCCCTGCTGCATCCAAGTCTGCGCGGCGAGAAATACCACCCAGACCGCCGCAACGATCCGCACCATCCGCCACTGCAAGAACCGTGCGGTGAAAGCGAGCGCAGCGATCAAGAATGCCGACGGTATGTAAATCCAGTGCTCGGCCATCGTCGAGTTGAGCGTGAAGAGGTTGCTCACCGGCAGCCACGCCGCGCCCGCGCACGCCAGCGCCAGCGCGGCATCCGGCACACGCTTTCGCGCCCACATCGCCCACGCGGCAAACCCCGCGAGAAGCGCGCCGCCAATCAGCGCCTGCACGAGTGGCTTCGGAGTAATGTCGCGCTCCATGTGCAAATCGTGCGGTGCAATAAAGAGGCGCGTGTATTCGGCGGCAGCCTTTGTCACCAGACCGACGCGCTCCGCGACGGTCGTCACTTTTGACGACTGCGGCGGCGGCGTGCGGTCCGCCGTATTTCGCAGCGATAAATAAACGCCGACCACCAGAACCGCGCTCGCCACGAATGCGCCCCAGGAAATCCGGGTCCGCCCCTTTGCGAGCAGCCACACGAACCAAAGAGCCAACCCTGCAATCCCGGCTTCCTTGCTCAACAACGCGAGCAGACACAGGATCGCAGCGCCGATAATCCGTCTGGCGGCAGTGCGGTCACCGGACTTCATTCCTCCGCCCGCGTGAGCGCGACAGACCAGCGCCAGCGCAGCAAAAACGAACATTGCGGCAAGCGGGTCCGCACGCCCGCTTACGTAAGTTACTGCACTCGTATGCATCGGATGCACCGCCCATATCAGTGCTCCCGCGAGCGCCCACCACGGACACCCGAGCCATGCTCGTAGCAGCGCCCAAAGCGCCACCGCAGCCAGCGCGTGAATGAGCACACTCGTCGCATGCCAGCCCGGCTGCGGCGTCGCGAGCACGGCGCGCAAGTCCGCGCCATCTCCCGTATCCGGCGCATTCGTGCGCTTGCTGTCGGCGCGCTGAACTCCCCAAAGCGCGTAGTCTGCGGTAAATGTCAGTCGTTGCACCGGACGATAAAATGCACCCGCGGTCGCATCCAAAAACAGAAACTCCCGGAACCCATCCGGCACCAACCGCCAGTGTCGCACCAACGGATCGCGAAGGACCAGCGCGGTGTCATCCCACACGAAGCTGTTGCGCATTGCCGGACGGTAGGCGAGGAAAGTAGCCGCTATGATGACAACAACCGAAATGAGTGAACGACGAAACACGCCCGCGACAATGTCCGGCGCTCACTTCTGCCGCAATGCCGTTTTCCTCTTCCTGTGCATGTTCGCGTTCACCGTCCGGGCCGCAGAGCAACTTGTGGTGAGCATCGCTCCGAAATGGGATTCCACGCAGGGCACGCTCCAGCGCTACGAGCGCGACGGCGCCGGGTGGAAGGCCATCGGCAAACCGTGGCCCGTGCTTTATGGTCGCAGCGGCCTCGCGTGGGGCTCGGGTCTTTACGGGCAAAACGAAGAGGGTCTTCACAAAAAAGAACGCGACGGACGTGCACCCGCCGGGATTTTCAAGATCGGCAAAATCTATACGTACGATCGCGCCCTACCCGAAGGCTCGGATTATCCCTTTCACACCGTCACCGCAGCCGACGTGTGGTCCGATGACGTCGCCCATCCCGACTACAATCGCCACACAATCATCGACCTGAAAAACCCTCCACCTTGGTACGACAAACAGCGGATGCGACTCGGAGATTTCGCGTATCATTGGCTCGTCGAAATCCGTCACAACTCGGAGCCCCCGGTCCCGGGAAAAGGCAGCGCCATCTTTTTCCACAT
>JAYSTZ010000713.1:0-16511 GCA_043719365.1 Verrucomicrobiaceae bacterium
CCGCGGCGCTGCAAAGCGTCCCGGAGGAGCAGCGAGCCAACGGTGCATACCACGCGCTTCTCGGCGACATCCTCGATGCACAGGATCATCCTGCTGAAGCCGAGGCAGCTTACAAAAATGCCGTGGATTTTGCGCCGAAAGAGCCCGCATTTATCCTGCGCCATGCATCCATCATCGGCGCTCATTCCGACGACACCGCAAAGCTCGCCGCTGCTGAGAGCCAGCTCCGTTCACTCACAACGAGCAAAGAGCACTCCGCCGCCGCCCGCCGTGCGCTCGCGACGCTGAAGTTCCGGCAGAAAGACTGGGTCGGTGCGCTTGAGGCGAACAGGCCGCTGGCGCAATCGGGCACTCCGCTGCTCGAGGATCGGATTCAGCAGCTCGCAATTCTCCAGCAACTGGGCGGCCCGGACTTCGCCACGACGCTCGCTGCTGCGCAAAAGGACTCGCTCGAACTAAAAGACGCGGCCGCCCTGTATGATTGGATGAACCGCAACGGCCTTGCGAAAGAGGCGCTCCAATGGTCGGCCACGATGGAGCCCCGACTCTCCCGCAAACCCGAACTCGCGCGCCGCGTCGCGGAGAGCCACATCCAGCTCCGGGATTGGCGCGCTCTCCACATCCACTGCGGGAATCTCGATAGTTGGGGCGATCTTGAATTTCTCCGCAATGCATACGCCGCATACGCGCTGCATCAGTCGGGCGATATCCTTAGCTCGAAGCATCGCTGGACATCCGCAATCAGCAACGCCACGTCCTCCCACGAAGCCACCGACGAACTTCTCAAGCTCGCAAACGCTTGGGGATGGATCGATGAATCCGTCAACATCCTGTGGAACGCTGCCAATCGGATGGAAGCCGCGTGGGCTCTCGGAAAGCTCAGCGAAATCTACGCATCCACTCGCTCGACCGAGGGCCTGCTGCGCGTGAACACCCGCAAGACCGAACTCGCCCCCACCGACGACGAATCCCGCAACCGAATGATCCGGTTTTCCCTCCTACTCGACCGCAATATCGACAACAATCTGCTGCAAGCGCGGGCTCTCGCCAAACGCCACACCGCAGACCCAGCCTACGCGGCAACGCTCGCCCTCGCCGAACTCAAAGGTGGCCGCGCCGCCGATGCGCTTGCCGCCTTCACCAAAGTCCCCGCAGATAAGCTCGCAGCCCCCGAAGCCGCGCTCTATCACGGGCTCGCTCTGATCGCCACCGGTCAGGAAGCCAAAGCCGCCGAGGCAATCGCGCTCGCGAAAACGCAGCCCCTTCTACCCGAGGAATCCCTCCTTCTTCCGCAGTCATCGCGGACCGAAAACTAAGCGCATCCTACTCTACGCGGTCGCGTCCCAAAACCGACGCGCCGCATCACTCCACGAACGGTTCGCCACCGACTGCACGCAAGCGGCCCGCATGGAGTCACGAAGCGCGCGATCGCCCACGAGCCGCGCCGTCGCTTTCATAAAATCCTCGACGTCCAGTCCGCGCGTCACGAAGCCCGTGACACCTTCCTCGACAAGATCCTTCGGCCCGCCGACATCCGAGACTACACAAGGCAACCCACATGCCTGAGCCTCGATCACCACATTGCCAAAAGTATCCGTCGTGCTCGGAAAAAGGAAGACGTCCGCGCTCGCGAACGCCGTCGCCAGTTCCTCACCACTCAAGTATCCGGTAAAGACCGCATCCGGCACGCGCTGCCGCAGCTCCGCGAGAAACGGGCCGTCACCCACAAAAGCGAGCACCACACGGGTTTCGGCATTCTTGATTCCAGCCCAGGCAGCGGTGATGACGTCGAGATTCTTCTCCTTTGAAATCCGCCCCACATACAGCAACACCACGGCACCTTGAGCAGCCCCGCGCTTTCGCCAGAAGTCCACGCTACGCCGTCCGGGATTGAACAAAGCAGTGTCGAGGCCGCGAGGCAGAATGCGCAGTTTGGATTCCGGCAATCCATGCTCGATCCAGCTCCGACGGTAGCTCTCGCTGTTCACCCACACGACATCCATCTGCGCGTAAAACCAGTGCATGAAAGACCATGTGAGCGTCTCCCACGAGCGGTCATCCGTGAGGAAGCGCACATACTGCGGGAAGTCCGTATGATAAATGCCCGCCGTCCGCAAACCCAGCAGCCGTGCCGCAAGCAGCGCCGTGAGTCCGACCGGACCCGGCGTACTGATGACGAGCTCCGAGAAATCACCACGCTGGATGAAATCGAGAATTTGCAGCACCGGAGGAAAACACAGTTTCTGCAACTCGTACTCCGGCAGCTCGAACTCTCCGATGGGGGTGAAGTTCACCAACGGAATGCCCGTCAGCGTACTCCCGTTCCGACTCGTGATGACCGTGAGCGAGTCGCCGTTCTCCGCAGTCGCCGCCGTCATCCGGCGAATCGTCGTCGCCACGCCATTCACGTCTTCCAGTGTATCGGTGAACCACGCACGCTTCGCGTTTCGCAGCACGGGAGCAGGCGCACCGATGAGCGAGTCGCAAATCTCTCCGAGCCACGCACGGTCCGGCGCCATCTGCCGAAAGGCCAGGAAATACGGGCTCAGCGATAGCGCCACCGGTGCGAGCATCGCCACATCCTGAATGGCCTCAAACATTTTTCCGCCGCTCAACTTCTTCACGAAGGACGTAAAAAACTGATACAGCAGCCGGTCGGCAAACAGGCACGCGATGAGGAAAGCGCGCCTCTCCGGCTCTACCACACCCGCAGTCGCCTCGGCGATGTGCGCATTCAAATCACTGTCACGTGCGGTTGCTGCGAACTGCTTCCACAAGCTCGCCCGTGAAGGCTTTGCCAGCTCGAAAATCTGCCCTGACAGAATCCCCTGTGCGAGAAATCCGATCTTCTCGCCCATGGAAAACTCCGTCGGATTCTCGCCCTCCATGAACCGCGAAAACGCCTTCCCCACAAGCCCGCCGCCTCTCAGTCCCGCGACCTTGTCCGAAGCAAAACGAAACATCTGCCCGTAAAGCCCGTGGGCCTGCGCCAGCGGCGTCCCGCCTGCACCTCCCGCCGAACAGCGCCCCGCGCGCACCTCCGCCAAAAAACCCGTGGCATCCGTCGCTTCGGCTTCCGTCCATGCGCTGGCGACGAAGATTCCGCTCCGATCATGGCTCCCGCCCACAAGCACCTTAGTGCCCGGTGTCGGCGCGATTCCGTGCCGGTTTGCGAGCTCCTCCATTTTCTCCGCCGAGATCCCGGAGGCTACGTAGCGGAGAACGTCGCTACTAAGCGCATTCCGGGTTCCATTGATCCCCTCGAAGTGACGAAAGAGCAGCATCAACTTCTCGATGTGCGCGACGGTGAGTCGATCCTCATCCCGATGCAAAGGATGCGCCACGGCGTGCGCAAGGTCACGCTCCGCAAGGAACCGGCGAAGCTCGTAAAGATGCTCCCTTCTTTGCAAAATCTCCCGATGGTCCGCCTCCGTGAGCCCCCACACCAGCACATGCACACGGGCGCGATCCTCGGGGAACTTCGCCGTGATTTCCGTACTGAGGAAAACACCCGGGCGATCCGCAATAGACAGGCAACCATCGAGCGTATCGCGGTCCGTAAGCGTGAAGCAGCCCATCCCGCGGGCCCGCGCCTTTTCATAAAGGTCGAGCGGCTCCGAGTAGCTGTCCGGCAACCCAAGCCGGCGAAACAACCACTGCGCTGCCGCGCCCGTGTGCTTCGAATGTAGATGTAAGTCCGCCCGCATGACTTCCACCCATGCCGAACCCGCCCGAAAGGTTCAACGTCGAACCGTCAGAAACAAGAATACGATGCCCCGTCCCATAACTCCGCATTTGCCATCCACCGGCGGGGCGGCTACCTCGTGCGCCCTCATTCATCATATCTATGTCCGTTCTCATCGCTGGCTCCATCGCACTCGACACCGTCAAAACACCGTTTGAAGAACACGCCGACCTTCTCGGCGGGTCCGCTTCTTACTGCGCAGTGGCGGCTTCCTTTTTCTCGCCGGTGAATCTCGTCGGCGTCGTCGGAAAGGATTTCCCCACGGAGCACATCGACTTTTTCAAGAAGCGCAACATCGACCTCGCGGGGCTGCAAATTGCCGACGGCCTGACGTTCCGTTGGTCCGGCGAATACATGCTGGATATGAATGTCCGCGAGACCCGGAGCATTGCGCTGAACGTATTCGAGCACTTCAATCCCGTGCTCGCGCCCGGCTACGCGGAGACACCGTTTGTCCTCCTCGGCAACATCGGGCCGGATTTACAGAACCATGTCCTCGATCAAGTAAAGAGCCCGAAGCTCATCATCGCCGACACGATGGACCTGTGGATCAACATCGCGGCAGACGAACTCACACGTCTGCTCAAGCGCGTGGATATGCTCATTTTAAATGACGGCGAGGCGCGTCTGCTCACGAAGCAATCGTCGCTGGTCAAAGCGGGCGCTCTTATCCAGGCGATGGGGCCGCGCTACGTGGCAATCAAGAAAGGCGAGCACGGCTGCCTGCTCTTCGGCGCAAACGGCGACTTCTTTTCATGCAGCGCGTATCCGCTCGAAGAGGTCCTCGACCCGACCGGCGCAGGCGACACGTTCGCAGGCGGACTCGCGGGCTACCTCGCCGCGACGGTGAAGGACAAAGTGACTTTCGCAGACCTGCGCAAGGCCGTCGTGCGCGGCTCCGTGCTCGCTTCGTTCAATGTCGAGCAATTCAGTCTGGAACGAATGCGTTCGCTTTCGCAGGAGGAGATCGACGAGCGCTACAATAGCTTCCGAGAGCAGAGCCACTTCGAAGTCATCGAATAGTGGACGCGGCCTTCGCACGCTGCGCCCAAGCCCAAGTGCCGCACACGCTGGATGCCGATCCGGCGCAGCCGCACTGGCAAGGGTGCGAACCGTTGGAGATGTTCGAGGCGGCGAAAGGAGCCACTCCAGCGCAACGGACATCGGTCCGAACGCTATGGACTCCAGCGGAGTGGCGCGTGCTCTTTTCGTGCGAAGATTCGGATCCGTGGGCCACGCTCACCCAGCGCGATGCCCAACTCTACACCGAGGAAACCGTGGAAGTTTTCCTCGACCCGGTCGGTGATTTGGAGAGCTATTACGAGTTCGAGCTCAATCCTCTCGGCACAGAACTGGACATCGTCTTCCGCCGTAGTCGCAGCGGCTACAAAGGCGATTGGGCGTGGAACTGCGTCGGCCTGCGCAGTCTCGTCCGCATCGTCCCCGGAGGGTGGAATGCAGAACTCGCAATCCCTTTTTCCAGCGTTGCAAAAGTGCCTGTCAATGGGACGCGGTGGCGGGTGAATTTCTGCCGGATTGATCGTCCCTCCCGCGACGGATCACTGCCTCGGGAACTTAGCGCGTGGTCTCCGCCGATGCGCGAAAGTTTTCACACGCCGGAGCGCTTTGGCGTGGTGGAGTTTGTTGTGTAGCGCTCCGCCTAGTCCTGCTCGATTCGCACCAGCGCCCGCGTCGCGTGACGCGCACCCGGAGCGAGCGTGACGGCGTTTTCGGCGGCGTTCACCGTCTCGATACAGATCATGCGGGGCCATTCCGCTCCGAGATCGGTGAGAGACATTCCCTTTCCCTGCCACGGGTTCCAGACCACCGTGGAATCCGAGCCCGATTTCTCCACGATAATGCGGCGGCTGAGCGATGGATCATCCACGACACAAGCCGCAGTGGTGTTGAGATAAAGACGATCGGTTTCCCGCTCGATACGGATCGGGTGAGGGCCTTGGGACTTCCGCTTTCCTCCGTCCACTTTGTCCAGATACTCCGTGCCAGCGAGGCCGGAGACAGTGACTTCCAGCGCGTCCGCGACCGTGAAATACGTGTGAAGCGCATCCTCGTAGGTGTACGGCTCAGAAGACGTATTCTCGGTCTCCAGCGTCATCTCCAACGAAGCACCGAAGACGATTCGGAAGCGCAGGACAAAATCATGCGGCCACAACGCGCGCGTTGCATCGTTGGAAGCGACCCGCAAGACGACGTGGACCTCGCCACCCGGCCCGAGCGCTAGCGATTCGATGTCCCATTCCATCGTGCGCACAAACCCGTGTGCGGGGAGTTCCGGCTGGTCAGCCTTCGGCCCAAACCATGGAAATATGATCGGCACACCTCCGCGGATTGCTTTACTCGAAGTGAAGTGACTCTTCCTGCTGAGGAAGAGCACTGGCGGAGTTCCCGCCGGCTGAAACATCGTGATGTGCGCGCCGTGCAGATAGACCTCCGCAGTGACCAGTGGCGTAGCGATATCCAGACGCACGAGCCCTCCGTCGGTATCGGAAAAAGTGGCGGCATCAGGAATCTCCCATGCGCGAAGGTCGGCGGCGGTTTTCATAGGCCGATGCTACGAATGCCGGCACGAGAGCCAAGCATGGAATCACGCCCGTCCCGCCGCGAGTCGTTCGCGGAAAAAAGTCCCTCCCGGCGCACCCGCTGGAAGCCCTCGCATCGCGCCCAGCCAGGTGGCGCGGACGACATCCACGAACGCACCAAGCCCGAATCGCCGAAGATGACGGAAAGAATTTCCCGGAACGTGCCGGATGAGCCTCCGGCCATGCGATGTGCGGGCGGAAAGAAAGGCGGCGTTTTGCAGCATCGCAGCGTGCTTCATCCGCTCGGGGAAATCGTCCACCACCAACCCTCCCCCGGGCGGCAGATGAGCCACGCGGGCCTTGGGCACATAGACACCGGGCTCCACATTTGTGCAGCGAAGCGAAAAATCGAGATCCTCTCCCCTCACCCAGAAATCGCCGCGATGCAGCCCTGCTTTCTCCAACGTCTCACGCGCCACGAGCAGCGCCACGCCGGTCGCCCACGAGAAGGGCTCTGGCGACGAACCGCATATCCGCAGGAAATCGCCGGGCGTCACCGCGCGGCGCAGAATGTCGAACTTGGCTCTGTCCAGCAGACCGGGAAACCAATTCTGTTGCCCGCGCGCGTTCGCAGCTTGGGGACATGCGGAGCCCGCATCCGTCATCGCCGCGAGCAGAAAGCTGAGTGTTTCGGGCTCCACCACCACATCGTCGTCGAGCACCCACACATGGGTCAGGTCGGGGAAGGCCCAGAGCGCGGCTTTCTCGGCAATCGCGAGTCCACCGCCGCAGCCGAGATTTCCAGGCGCTGCGACATAATGTGCATCGGTTCGCTCGACGACTGAGCGCGTCTCCGGATCGTCCGCGTTATCGGCGATGACGACACCGTGCAGCGCCACGCTGCTTTTCCCAAGCGAGTCCAGCAGACGCTGCAACTCCGCAGGGCGGCGATACGTGGCGGTGACGGTGACGACTTTCACGGGTTCCCCAGCTCAGTTATACCGCGCAGGTGCAGCGATTGGATGTGCTCGCGAATCTCCGGCCATGCGGCTTCCGGCAGCAGCTTTGTCATGCAATACGGCTCGCGAAACTTGCAGTAGTCGAAGCACGGACGCCAGGGACAGATGTCGCGAATGACGAGGTGATGCAGGTCGCCCCAAGGGCGAAACCAATCCGGGTCCGTCGGCCCAAAAACCACAATCGCCGGTCTGCCGCAACTCGCTGCCAGATGACCCGGCCCCGAGTCATTGCACAGCAGCAAATCCACGCGTCCCAACACATCGACGAGCTCATTCACCGTCAGCGAAGGCACGACGCTATCCGCCAGCGGCGCGAGGCCCATGCCGTATCCATCGGGGTCCGCGATCAGCGCGAGGTGAAAATCAAACGCCGCCCGCATCCGCCGGACGATCTCGGCGAAGTATCCCTCCGGCCAACGCCGAACCGCGATGCGCGCGCCGGGATGCAGCACCACGACAGGCTTTGTGATGCCGGCAAACAGCGCATCCACCCGCGCCGAGTGATACGCTGCGTGCTCCAACTTCGGCCCTGCTTCCGCCATGTCTGGAAAACCCAGCGCCGCACCAAGGTCGCGCCAATCCTCGACGCGATGCTGCTTCGCACGCGAACGAACGACGGGATGCGACAGAAATCGATGGCTTCCTTTCAGCGGAAATCCGAACCGCCGCTGCGCATTCACCAGCCACATCAGCAGATGGTCGCGCGGATCATTGCGCACGGAAACCGCCGCGTCAAACCGCTCGCGGCGCAACCTGCTCATGAGCCCGACCAACTCCGGCCACCGCCACGCCCACAGGCGATACTTCCCACGATAAGCGCTCCACGGCGCATCATACGAAATGAACCGAATCTCCGGAAACGATGCCGCCAGCAGGGGCCTCGCGTGGGGCTTTCCGACAAGGGTCACGTCGTACTGCTCGACAGCGGCGCGCAGTAGTGGAGTCGAAAACGTCAGGTCGCCGAGCCCCCAGAGTTCCAGCACGAGGAGCTTTGGGCGTTTCACGGTTGTCGGCGACGGTTCGGACATGCGGTGCGAGTTGTCGGGAAAAGCAGCGTTCGTGTCGAGCGCGCCGGTGGAGCGATTTCAGGACAGAGCCGCCGCTTCACTCCGGCTGCTTCACCACAGTCGGAGCGTAAGCACGATCCTCGGCCTCCACATTCTTCGCCGCCTGCTCTATTTCCTTCCGGTTCTTGAAAACGTAAGGTGGTTTCGCCCATTTTTTCGACGGAACCGGCGGTGGAGTCGGCGGTGGCAGCGGATGTTTTCCACGCCAATCCTGACAAAGCGCACCGGCAAGGAGCGCGGCCATGATGAACAGCACGAGCTTGATCTCGTCGCGGGTCATTTCCGAGCTGGAGTCCGCTCGAACCGAAATTTGCTCCGAATGTTTGCATGGAAAAAACGACCCTTCGATTCCGCCTTCATCAGCTCCGCGTAAACCTCCTCCGGCACCTCCAAATAGCGATACACTCCACCGTGGCGGAACTCCACTTCCAGCGTGTTTGTCTTGGAATCAAAGCCCACGCTTTTCAAGTTGGACGATTCCACCGGAACCCGGCTGATCTGCTCCGCGAATACAGGCACAACAAAGAGCAATCCCGCAGCGAGAAAGCTGCGGCGCGTCATTTTGAAATGGGACGGTTGAAGGGACATCCGATGCGTAACGTAGAGTCTTCCACCAACGATGTCAGCCCCTTTTATCAGAGGGTATGATTAAAAGTGGAATCAAAGCAGGGCCGAAGGCTCGCAATGTTATAGCCCAGGGAAAGCGAGGAACGAGCGCAGCCCTGGGTCATAGAGCAGAGCGCGACAAGCCCTGAAAGGGCATAATTGAACTCAAGAGGTGCGGGTAATTTCGCCCTTTCAGGGCTGAGCCGTTCTCCCACCGGAACCCAGGGCTGCGCTCGTTCCTCGCTGACCCTGGGCTATTACATTTGCGGACCTTCGGCCCTCCATCCGTCCCCTCTCGATTCCACTTTTAATCACACCCTTTATCAGGCCGTCAAATCGGACGTGATAGCCGCCCCGCTACTTCGTTCGAACCTTTTCCTTTTTCTCCTCACAGTCCTCTTCAAGCCGCTTGAGTTCGCGGGCGAGTTGCTGCTGGAGTTGCTCATACGCTTCGCCGTCTCCCTTGGCCCGGGCTTTCTCGAGCTCGCCTTTTAGAAAGAGCTCCTTTTCCGCGCGCTTGGCTTTGTAGAGCACATCGAGTTCGGAGATCTTTTCTTTTTGGGCAGCGGTCAGTTTGCTGGTTGGCGCCTGCTTTTGCAGCCGCTCCATCGCTAGTTCGTAGGCACTCTTCATGGAGTCAAAGTATCAGGCTTTCACGACGGGCCAAGCGCCGAAATGCCGCAGCGCCTCAACGACGCCTTCGCTGGCATTCCCCCGCGCGATGTAACCGCCTGCGGTGCGAACGAGTTTTTTTACTTCGTCACACGCGTTACCAGGGCATGCCGTATATTTGGCGTGGAGGCCGTCGAGCATCGGGAGATCGTTAAAATGATCGCCCGCTGCGAAGATGACTTCCGGCCCGAGCGCTAAATGACGGCCGAGTTCGGAAAGGGCGGTTCCTTTACTGTAGGAGTGATGACAGAAGCGCACATAAATTGTGTTGCGCTGATAGTTGAACGTCGGCAGTTGCTCGCGGATTCCATCGAGAAACCCGCAGAGCTTATCCATGTCGGGCTGCGTCTTCGTGACGGAACCGATGAAATGGCCGCGATCGTAGATCGCTTGCACACCTTCAAAGCGCTCTTGAAATCGCAAAATCTCCGCGAAGAGCGGTGCCGCGAGTGTAAAAAGTTCGTCGGTGTCCCGAGCCGCATTTTTGTTCCAGTCGCCGAGCGGGTCCCATCCGCCATTGCGTGTGCGGCGATAAATATCGCGCTCTTCCACCAGCATAAAGTCCGGCTCGATGGGAAACCGAAATTCTTTCAATCCCTCCTCCGCATGCCACAATGTGCGGCCCGTATTGATGGCCCACTGCACTCCTGACGTGCGCAATTCGCGGAGCGCGGTGAACAGCGTCGGGCTTACGCCGGGGCGAGAAGTGTGACAAACGAGTGTCCCGTCGAAATCGGTGCTGAGCAGTTTTATCATGCGTCCCTGATTCGTGAACGGAGAACCGCCCCTTGGCCCAGCCAAAAGACTTCGAGGCGTGTCATTTTTTCGAGCCACTCACCGAACCCGTATCTCGCGTTTCCCTTATCTCGTGTGGTGCTCGTTGTTGAATCTCACCGCTACTTGAGTTTCAGCAATCCTTGCCATTCTACCCGGACACTCCATAAACAAGGGCATGCCAGCCATAGAACTTAGCCCGATGGAGCAATTGGCCTACTCCAAGGCTCTGGAGATCATCGAAGCCTGCCGCCGGCAGCAGAGTCTGGATCTTTCATTGAAGGGGCTGAGCCTCACGCAGCTCCCGCCGGAAATCGGCCAGCTCAAGCAATTGACGGAGCTTTTCCTCCAGAACAACCAGTTGCAAACGCTTCCGCCCGAAATCGGAAAACTCACCGCCCTGACGCTTTTCCGCCTCGACAACAATCATCTGGAGTCCCTCCCTCCCGAAATTGGTTTGCTCGGCAATCTGACCGTACTCCGCCTCGACAGCAACCGACTGACTACATTACCGCCGGAAATCGCCGGCCTCTCGAGTCTCTCGTGGCTCTCCCTATTTGGAAACAAGCTGGATAGCCTCCCACCGGAACTTGGATCACTCTCGAGACTCTCGTGGCTTCAGCTCTCGGATAACCGATTGGGGGAGCTGCCGCCGGGAATCGAGAAACTCGATGGTCTGGCGGAACTGCATGTCTCCAACAATCAATTGGGCAGCCTTCCTTCCGGAATTGGAGGACTCACCGATCTCACGACGCTCAATCTCGACGGCAACCAACTGAGCTCACTCCCTCCCGAGATTGGGAAGCTGGCGGGCCTCACGAAGCTCAACCTCTCCAACAATCAACTGAGCGCGCTCCCCGAAGAATTCGCGCTCCTCGCGAATCTGTCGATGCTTCGCCTCGACAGCAATCAATTCACTGTTTTCCCGCCGGAGATCGGAAGCCTCTCCAAGCTAACCCGTCTGTCGCTCTCCGACAATCAATTGAGCTCGTTTCCACCTCAGATCTCGCAGCTTGCAAAGCTGTCATGCCTTCAGCTTTCGGAGAACCTTTTGACCACTCTGCCGCCGGAAATAGGCACGCTTCAAGAACTGACGGAGCTTTATGTTTCCAACAATCAATTGAGCAGCCTTCCCTCCGAAATCGGACACTTCCCGAAGCTCGCAAAGCTCTTCATTTCCAACAATCATCTGACCGCCTTGCCTCCCGAGATTGGCAAGCTGGGGGCATTGAGTTGGCTTGCACTTTTCGGCAACCGGCTGAAATCGCTGCCCGCCGAAATCGGAAAGCTGGCGAGTCTGACGAGGCTTGCACTATCCGAAAATCAACTGACCAGTCTGCCCTCGCAAATCGGGCACCTCTCAATGCTTTCACACCTCCATCTCTTCAACAACGAGCTCACCACACTGCCGTCGGAAATCGGACGACTGACGCGGCTCGAACTGTTGATTCTGGAGAACAATGCCCTGCGGGAACTACCGGCAACTCTGAAAGGGCTGACACGCCTGAAAGTGCTGACCTTACATGGAAACGAAGCGCTTGGATTGCCGTCAGAACTGCTCGGGCCGACCTTCGCGAAATCGTCCGATGCAAATCCCCCGGCCAAGCCCATGGAGATTCTTCACGATTGCTTTGCCAACCGGGGAGCTGAAAAACAGTCTTCTTCACAAAACACATCGCCTGCGGAACCGTCAGACGCGAGTTCCGATACGACCAAACGCGACGGACTGAACGGTAAGAAAACAAAGCCGAAATGGTGGGAATTGTGGAAGTAGGACGTTCGAACTTTTAGCCCGCGATTTGCGCCCGCAACGGAAACAAAAGCAGCGGTTTATTTGAGCTTGTTGGCGAGCGCCCAGATTTCTGCGTCCTTGGCATCAATGAGCGGGACGAACTTTTCCAGCTCCTCCGGGAACCAACGCTTGCTCGGGTCGAGGTGGTCCCGACTGCTCGGCTGGTTGGTGCGGTCCCCCGCAAGGAACGCCCAGTTTTGCGGCCGGTAGTAGTAATACCAGAGGCGGTTTTTGGCGGTGATGGTTTTGGTACCGGCATTTAACGCTTCCATATAGCCCTCGGAAACATCGCGCGTCGAAGCCTGATCTCGGATCAGCTTGGAGAATACCGACTGCGCCATTTGGAAATGCCCAGCCTCCGCTAGGTGGACGCGGTCTTGCTTCCATATCTCCTTCGGCTCCCATTTTGGGAGGGGCTGCGCGAAGGCCTTCACTCCTTTGGCATCCGGCACGCCATAATTCGCAAAGCTCATGACCACCTTCAGTGAAAGTCGTTCGGCAAGGCTCCAGATTGCTGTCAAATAGTCGTTGGCAGCGTCGGTGACGAATACAGGCTCGACCATTGCCAATCTTCTCTTTCCCCCGCCGCTCAACCGCCCAATCAACTTCTCATAAGCCGCCACAAAGTCCGCGACTTTCTCCTTACCCGCCAAACTCTCCATCTGCCCAAACTGACAAATCACCACCGTCGCGCCAATCTTGTCGAGCTGGTCCTCGAGCTTTGGGTAGTTGAGGTCGCGGCGTTGCTCGAAGACGGTGTCCCCTTCCCGCGCGAGGCTGCGGAATTTCAAATGATGGTCCGGCAGCGCGAGCTGGATGAGCGTTTCGAGGTACCCAAGCTCCGCAGCGACCACCATGTCCTCCCCGCCGACCAGCGCAACGACATCGTTGGGCTTGAAAAACGGTTCGGCGGCACGGAGGTCCGCGATGAGTGAGACGAAGATGGCGATGAGGAAAACGTAAGCACGCATAGAGACTTAAGCTGGCCTGAAAGCCGCGAACGGCCGCATTACCATTTACGATGCGCTCGGCAACGGCTGATCTGGATTGGCCTCCGCCTCGTAGTCCACGCCGGGGAGTCCGAAACCGAAGAGCTTCAAAAATTCGGCGCGGTAGCCGACGATGTCGCTGATGCTGGTTAGGTTCTCGGTGTTCACTTGCTCCCAGAGTTTGGCGACTTCGGCCTGGATGTCGGCGGTCATTTCCCAGTCGTCGATGCGGATGCGTCCTTCAGCATCGGGCTGTGGATTGGCGAGGCGCTCGGCAAAGAGGCGGTAGATTTGTTCGATGCAGCCTTCGTGGGTTCCTTTGGCCTTCATCACTTTGTAGAGCAACGCGATGTAGAGCGGCACCACCGGGATTGCGCTGCTGGCCTGGGTGACGAGCGCTTTGTTGACACTTACCCATGCGCGGCCTTCGCGGGCGGCAAGTTTTGATGAGATGCGGTCGGCGGTTTCTTCGAGGTGCTCCTTGGCGCGGCCGATAGTGCCGTTGCGGTAAATCGCCCACGTCATCTCGGGTCCGATATAGCTGTATGCGAGCGTGACGACGCCGTTGGCGAGGACCCCGGCGGCATCGAGCGCGTCGATCCACATTTCCCAATCGTCACCACCCATGACTGCGACGGTGTCGGCAATCTCGGCTTCGGTGGCGGGCTGGATGTTCACTTCGCCGACGACGCCTTTTTCGGTATCGACGGTTTTGTTGACATAAGCGCCGCCGGTGGGCTTCAGGCAGCTTTTGTGGAGCACTCCGGTTTTCGGATGCGTGCGGCGGGGGCTGGCAAGGGAGTAAATGACGGCATCGATCTGGCCGAGGTCGGCTTTGATGAGGTCGATGACTTGCTGCTTAATTTCGTCCGAAAAAGCATCACCGTTGATGCTCTTCGCGTAGAGCCCGGCAGCGTGCGCCTCGCGCTCAAATGCTACAGAGTTATACCAGCCCGCAGACGCCGTGCGATCGGTTTCGGCGGCTTTCTCAAAGAACACACCGATCGTGGATGCACCGCCCGCAAACGCAGGAACGATGCGGCTCGCGAGTCCGTAGCCGGTGCTCGCACCGAGGACGAGGACGCGCTTCGGCGCTCCTTCGATGGCTCCTTTTTTTTGAACGTATCCGACTTGCTCGCGAACGTGCGCTGCGCATCCATCAGGGTGGGCTGTCGTGCAAATGAAACCGCGGGTTTTTGGTTTGATGATCATATCGGGTAAGAGTCTGTTTTCAGCGCCCCAGCGCCAGTCGCTCGGCGAGTCGCTGTGGGAGGCCGGCTTCGACGATTTTCCGCTGCGCCGTCTCGAGGTCATACGGCACGCGATGAAGGACAACATCGTGCTCGGCCGGGTGGTAAATCGCGTAGGCCGCGCGCCAGTCGCCATCGCGGGGCTGACCCACGCTTCCGACGTTTATGAAATATTTTTTCCCGGTCTCGAGGGCGATGTTGTCCCACCCGTCGAACGTGCGGACGCCAGCCTCGCGGACGTAGTAACGGGGGACGTGCGTGTGGCCAAAAAAGCAAAGTGGAGTGTGCTGGTAGCTGAGGCTTGCGCCGGCATCGAGGGCGTTCATCACGTATCCCCAGTGGTTCGGCGTATCTAGCGTTGCGTGGACGATCGTAAAGTCGCGCACGTTGCGGACGAACTTCAGGCTGGAGAGCCAATCGAAATCCTCCTGCTGAAGTTGCTTTCGAGTGTGGATGATTCCTTCCACGGCCAGTCCGCTCACATTGTCGGGGCTGAAATCCATGCAGGCCAGCTCGTCGTGGTTGCCTTTTACAACCGGGCACCCGAGCGACCGAACGATGTCCAGGCACGCCTTGGGATCGGCAGCGTATCCCACGATGTCTCCAAGGCAGACAAAATGGGTGCAGTGGTTTGCTTCAGCGTCCGCGAGGACCGCCTGAAGTGCTTCAAGATTTGAGTGGATGTCTCCAAATATGGCGATGCGCATCATCATTCCGGCGCGAGCCGGTCTTCTGGTGGTATATAGACTCTTTCGGATTGGGGAATTTTTAATTTTCGTTCGAGCCGCTGTATTTGCTTGAGCAAGGTCGGCAGCCATTCGCGCTTCCCCTCGTTGTAAAGCGCGAGCAGTCTGCGATAGGCTTCTTCTTCGCGTCCCGGAATGTCCGCGAGCAGGTACGGCCCGTTGCGCCGGACATAGTCGAGGCGACCCGGACGCTTCGCGGCTTCGTCGTACGCGGCAACGGCTTTCGCCTTGTCACCCAACTTGTCGCGATAGAACCACCCGAGCCGGTCATAGAGCTCCCACGAATCGGGATTGTTCTCGATACCGCGCAGCAGGTAGTCCTCGCCGAGCTTGAAATATTGCTGCTGGTTCCGCCAGCGCTCAACCTGCTCGGGCACGTGATCCTTGTCGTGCAGTGCATAGACGCTCGCGTTCCACGCCATGTGCCAACCGGCGTTTTCCCAAAACATCACGCGCCGCGGCTGGAGCGCAGTCGCGACATCAAAGAGCAGCTTCATTTTCCCCCACTGCGTGCTCTGCCAAGCGACATGCGCGCGAATCCACAAAAAGTCCGCCACCGCTGCACGCAGTCCGCCAAGCACGGCGATAAATCCGGCCTGCCCCGCCTGTTGTCGAAGTGTGGAGGTGAGCTTGAATCCGCCGTACCGACCTTCCATTTGCTGCGCAGATATTCGCGTCTCAATCGGGAGTTTGATGACGCCCCAAATGAGCAGCACGATGAATCCAAGGATGCGGCCTTTCACAGCTCCCTCCATGCGAAAAACAAGTATCCCACGAACAAGTAAACCGCGAAGTAGCCGAAGCCGAGACCCGCGGTCTGCAGGAACATCTGATTGCTCACGACCGTTCCCGCCGCGATGTCGTCCACCACATTGAAAATCTGCATGTCCGGGCAGAAGACCGTCACCGCCAGCAGGAATAGCTTCAGATAGCCGGGCAAATCCGCACCGAGTCCGGCCTGCCCCTGCCAGACATCGCGGGCGACGGGGACCAGAAATCCGATGAGCACGACCATGAACGCGACCACGACCGTAAAGAGCCACGACGTGGAAAACGCAGAAACCATCATCGTCAGCGCGGCAATGACCACCGCGCGGAGCAAAATGACGCCGATGCCCCCAAACACCGTCGGAGTGAATGTCGCCGCCTTTAGCTTGGAGATTTCCAGATCGCGCTTTTGAGCCATATCCGCAGAAGTTCCGGGCGGGATGTTCCCCGCAGCCTCGGCCTGCGCTGCCTCTGCGACGGGAAATTCGTTCGAGATGTGTTCCATTTCCCTGCCCTGCCACACGCCAAGAATGACGGAAAAAA
>JAYSTZ010000714.1:0-6256 GCA_043719365.1 Verrucomicrobiaceae bacterium
GGCAATCCCTTCGCGACTTTGCACCTCCCGCGAAGCGGCACTTTAATTGAACTGTCGCTTCGCGAGTGGCGTAGTGCCGCGAAGGGACTCGCGAGCTACTTTCTCCGCGCTTCGCGCCATTCGACTTTTAATCACACCCGCTCCATGCCGGCTTCCGAAATAACTCTTGCCGGAGGGCCGCTCATCCATACTCTCGTCAAACCTTCCGATGAAAAACGCGACGGTTTGCATAATTTTAGCCGGGCTTTCGAGCGCGGTGTTTGCCCAGAGCCCGTACGGGAGCAGTGCGGATTTTGCCAAATTTGCATCGCTCCTCCGGGAGAAATCTCTGTTGAAGCTGGAGCCTCAGGTCATCATCCCCACCGAGCGCTCGAAGAACCGCTATCCGTGGAAGGTGAATATCGTGACGACCGTCTTCTGGGTCGGTGAACTCGCCGCTCAAAACAACCCCGTCCACAACCTCAGCAGCAGTTGGGACATCAATTGGAAGAGCAGCTACGGCGGATACGACGACCCGAATCAACGCGTGGGACTGCCCGGCGGCGGTTCGATTCCCAAAGCCTTCGTCCCGAAAGAGAACCCGTTCTATTTTGCCCTGCCTTACAACGACAGGACCCGGACCGGATTCAAACCCGAGGCGGACAAAGTGATTCCCTGGTTCAAAACCGAAGTCTCCCGCCGCGGCGACGAGTCGGTATGCCGGGACCGTTGGATCGCCATCCGCAAAAAGCTGCCGGACGGCAAACAACGCATTTGCTACGCGCAGTGGTCGGATTGCGGCCCATTCAGCACGGACCATTGGCAATATGTCTTCGGCCCCGAGACACCGCGCCCAAACCTGAACCAAGGGGCCGGCTTGGACGTTTCTCCGGCTGTTCGCGACTACCTTGGAATTTCCACGACCGATATCGTGGACTGGTGCTTCGTGGAATGGACTGATGTGCCCAAGGGACCGTGGGGCGAACTTGGCGCCAACAATGACGTCGCCCTCGCAAAACTGAAGAACCCGAACCGGATGCTCGTTCAGAACGAAAAGCCGCCGGTGAAAAAAGCCCCCGTGTCCGACGAGGGACCGGTTGTGGACGCGAAGTAGTGCCTCGCCCGCCGTGAAGCGGTTGTAACTGCCTGAGTAATCAGGCGGCGACTTGTGACTCGTGAGTGGCGACTGGTCGCAAGCGTGCGGACGGAGTTATTCCGCCTTGCGACTAATCACTTCTCACCAGTCACAAATCACAGCCGACAACCGCGGCGATTCACCATCGTATGACGGCTGACAGAGCAGTATCTTTACTTCGCCCCGCGCTTTTCCCGACCGCGGAAGCGGAAGAAAATGGGTAGCCCGGTGAACGGCGCGACCTCGCGAATCTTCGCCTCCAAAAACCGGCGATAGGACTCGTCCAGCAACGAGGAGTTGTTCACGAAGAACACGAATTCCGGCACCGGGATGGCGTTCGAGTGCGGCTTTTCCGGCATCGTGGCGTAGATGACTTTGAAGCGTTTGCCCTTCCGAATCGCCGCAGGCTGCTGCGAAAACGCAGCTTCGATGAGCCGGTTGAGCGGGCCGGTCGCGACACGCTGGCGCGAGGCTTCCTGCACTTTGTCGAACATCGTGAAGAGCCGCCGGATGTCCTCGCCAGTCTTGGCGCTGAGGAGAACGGTGGGCGCGTAAGGGAGGAAGAAAAGCTCGCTCGTGATCGTCTGGATATACTGCTCCAGCTTATCTTTACCGTCCGTGCGATTTTTGATCAAATCGGACTTGTTGATGGCGATGACGCACGGTTTCCCCGCTTCCTGAATGAGGCTCGCGATCTTTTTGTCCTGCGACGTGACGCCCATTTCGGCGTCGATGACCAGGCAGCAAAGGTCGGCGCGTTTTACGCTCGTCTCGCTCCGCATGACGCTGAAGACTTCCACGGAATTATTCACCTTTCCACGCGCGCGGATGCCGGCGGTGTCGATGAGAATATATTTCTTCCCCTTCCGCGTGTATTCCACATCCACCGCATCGCGGGTCGTGCCGCTGATGGGTGAGACCATCGTGCGGTCGGAGCCGAGGATGGCGTTTGTGAGCGAGGATTTGCCGACGTTCGGACGGCCGATGATCGTGATTTTGAGCGGCGGCTCTTCCTTTGGTCCTTCGAGAAATTCCGGCAGGCGGCTCTCTAGTTCTTCGATCAATTGTCCGATGCCGTGGTTGTGCTCGGCGCTGATGCTGAGGATGCACTCGAAGCCCAGTTCCTCGAACTCTCCGGCAAGCGAGCCGTGCTTGGCGTGGTCGATTTTATTGACGGCAATGACGATCGGCTTGCGCGCTTTGCGGAGCTGTCGCGCGAGCATTTCATCGACGGCGGTGAGCCCGTCCTGGCCGTCCACCACAAGGAGAAGCACATCACTCGTCGCGATGGCGATGTCGGCTTCAGTCTGCACTTGCTCTTTGAAAGAGGCGTCCACGTCGGCCCCGATCCCGCCCGTGTCGAAGATGGCAAAAGGCGCGCTACCGAGGCGGCATTCGGCGCGGATACGATCGCGGGTTACGCCGGGTTGGTCGTGGACGATGGCGATTTTGCGTCCGGCGAGACGATTGAAAAGAGCGGACTTCCCTACATTTGGGCGTCCAACGATGGCTACAGTACGTGACATTCTGCGCAGTGTCAGGCCATGGAGAGAGGGTGTCGAGAGATTCCCTCACTTACGCCGTCTGCGTTTCGGTTCGGCATCGGCGGAAATCTCCACCGGCGTCCCCACCGGCACACTTTCGTACAGGTCGATAATGTCCACATTCCCCATGCGCACACAGCCGTGACTCGCGGGCGTGCCGAGGCTGCTCTCGGCGTTCGTTCCATGGATGTAGATGTAACGGGATTTGGTATTCGCGTTGTCTTCATCCAGGCCCTCCAGCCACAGAATGCGAGTCTGGACGTGATCCGTCTCATCCTCCTCACAGCCAAAATTGCCGGTGGCCACGCGGCTCTTGAACGTCATCCCCGGAGGTGCCTCGTCGCCGTGCTTTTCCGCCACGCGAAAACGACCGGTCGGCGTCTTATTCGACCCGGGCTCGAAGCCGAGGCCGAACTTCGACGTGGAGCACGCATAGCGCCGAACGAGCGCACCGCGGGCGTCGATCAAATCGAGAGTCTGGCTTGGCACATGGACGAAAATTCGCACGCTACGGGCTTTAGCGTTTTTGAGGGCGTGGCGGCAAAAGGTATTTTTACTCCGCGAGTGGGATTGACGAAAATCGTCTGACTCTCGGGCATCGTTCATTTTTTCTGCCCATCATTTTTCTGCCAAATGAGCGGCTCCATTTTGGCAGAAAGATGTTGGGCAGAAAAATTGCGGCACCGCGGCAGCAGACAGCGTATCCGACGAGAACCACCTTACAGCCCGGCAGCCTTGAGCCGCTCCAGCAAATCCGCGTGAATGAGCGCGTCGCTCATGTGCTGGATGTCGCCTTCCATGTATCGGTCGAGCGAGTAAAGCGTGAGCTCGATTCGGTGGTCGGTGATTCGGTTTTGCGGATAATTGTAGGTGCGGATTTTCTCCGAACGATCGCCGCTGCCCACCTGGCTTTTGCGCACCGCCGCATACTTTGCAGCTTCTTCGCGCTGCTTCACTTCGAGCAATCGCGAACGTAAAATCGTGAGCGCCTTTTCCTTGTTCTTTTGCTGTGAGCGTCCGTCCTGACACCTCACAATCGTTCCCGTTGGGATGTGCATGACCTGCACCGCAGAGTCGGTCGTATTGACCCCCTGCCCTCCCGGTCCACCTGCACGGCAGACTTCGATCCGGATTTCGTCGGGGTTCAGCACGAGATCGACTTCCTCCGCCTCGGGCAGCACTGCGACTGTGGCCGTGCTCGTATGGATGCGGCCTTGCGCCTCGGTCGCAGGGACGCGCTGCACGCGGTGAACTCCGCTCTCAAATTTCAGCTTTCGGAACACGGCTGGTCCGCTGACTTTAAAAATCACTTCCTTAAAGCCGCCCATCGATCCGTTGCTGCTTTCGAGGCCCTCAATCTTCAATCCCGCCGTCTCCGCGTAGCGAATGTACATCCGGTAAAGATCCGCCGCAAAAAGCGCCGCTTCATCTCCGCCAGTGCCCGCTCGGATTTCCACGATCGCGTCGCGGTCTTCGTTCGGGTCAGGCGGGAGCAGGGCAAGTTGAACGTCGAGTTCCATCTGCTCGACGCGCTTTTCGAGCTCGGGCAATTCCTCTCGCGCCATCTCGGCAAGTTCGTCATCGCCCTTCGCTAGGTCCCGGTTTTCCGCAAGTTCCTTGGTCGCCTTTTGGAACGCCGCCCAGATTTCCATCGTCTGCTTGAGACGATTGTGCTCGCGAAGAGTTTCCTGCGCCTGCTTGGGATTATCGTACAGGGTCGGAGACTCGATCGCTGCTTCCAGTTCGGAAAAGCGCTCGCGTTTGCGAAGTATAAGAGGCTCGAAGTCCACAGGTGTGCGTTTCTAGGTGTGTCGGAAAAAACCCCATCCCGAAAGAGAGTGGAGCGGAGAAAAACAGAAACGGTGGAGCCGCATTTTCAGCGTCTCCACCGTCTCAGAAATCGAAAATTGTAAACTAAGCCTTCGCTGCCTTGCCGCGACGAAGCTCCATCGTTCCGTAGCGCTTCGAGAATTTCTCGATGCGGCCTGCGGTATCGACGAACTTCTGTTCACCCGTGAAGAACGGATGGCAGGCGGCGCAAATACCGACTTTCAAACCCTTGCGAGTCGAACCGGTGTTATAAACGGTGCCACACGCACAGGCGATGGTCGTGGCGTTGTAATCAGGATGGATGTCAGCTTTCATAGTCTTTCCAGTAAAAAAATTTGGGCGTGCAAACTAGTGGCCGTTAGAGTTTCTGCAAACAAAAACTCCGCCTTTTCTCCGTGCCCGCTTCTTTAACCGATAATCCGATCCTCGCCGCCTGGCGCGAAATCGTGCTCAAACAGCCCGATCGCGCGGCTATTTTAGGCTCTGCGGGCGAGACTCTGCGGACGTTTGCGGATATTGAGGGCGAAGCCGTTGCGCTCGCTGAAACTATCCCTCCGAACCAAGAAATCGCGCTGGTGGAGCTCGGAAATCATCCCTCGCTCCCTGCATTACTCCTCGCCCTTTGGCGGGCAGGCCGGACGGTCGCCCTCGCGGAAAAAGGAGCAAGCGTCACGCTGCCCGGCATCACACTCCGCGTGACCGTCGGGCCCGTCGGCGAGTTACTCTTTTCAGCCACGAACGAACCTCCGGTCTTCCCCGATGCCGATTTTTTGAAGCTGACGTCTGGCACGACTGGCGCACCGCGGGCCATCCGGTTTTCCGCCGCGCAGTTGCTCGCGGATTGCACGGCGGTTTGCGACACGATGGGCATCACAAGCAGCGATTTGAACTACGGCGTCATCTCCTGGGCGCACAGCTACGGCTTCAGCAATCTCGTCCTCCCGCTCCTCTGCCGCGGCGTGCCCGTCGTGGCCACGGAAGATCGCCTGCCTCGCGCAATCCTCGCCGGGCTTGCCGCAACGGGCGCGACCGTCTTTCCTGCGGTGCCGGTGTTTTTTCAAAAGCTCGCGTCCCTCGACGCCCCGCCGCTTCCGAAACTCCGCCTTTGCATCAGCGCCGGCGCGCAACTCGCCATCGACGTCGCCGCCCGGTTCCGCCAGCGGTTCGGCGTTAAAGTCCACAGCTTTTACGGCAGCAGCGAGTGCGGCGGGATTTGCTACGATGCGACGGATGACGTCGCGCCGGAGGGCTTCGTAGGGCAGCCGATGCAAAATGTGCGACTCGTCGTCGAGCAAGGCCGCCTCGCCGTTCACAGCCCCGCCGCCGGTCTCGGATATTGGCCACAAGACGATGCAGCGCTCGCGGGCGGATGTTTCCTCCCCGAGGATTTGGTCGAGCAAACCGACACCGGCATCACGATCAAAGGCCGCTTGAGCGACTTCATCAACATCGCCGGCAGAAAGCTGAACCCTGCGGAAATCGAGCGCGTCATCCGTGAACATCCGGCGGTACGGGAAGTCGTCGTATTCGGCGTGCCCAGTTCGCTGCGCGGCGAAGAACCGACCGCGTGTATCGTCGGCGACGCGGCAGTGGAGGAATTCACCGCATTTGCCGCGAGCCGCCTCGCACCTTGGCAAATGCCCAAGCACTTCTGGCTCGTTCCATCGCTCCCCGTGAACGAGCGCGGCAAGCTCAGCCGACGCGACCTCGCCGCGCGGTGGGCTGCGCGCTGTGATACCGCCTTCCACAAATAAAGTGATGGGCGGTG
>JAYSTZ010000715.1:0-16501 GCA_043719365.1 Verrucomicrobiaceae bacterium
GCTCGTGGATGGCAAAGTGCGCACAAATCATCCCCAACGTAGCTGGGTGCCCATCAAGCCACGTGAAAAAATCAAGATGCGCAATCGCCGCCGCCATCAAATCCACCGCCGAAATCGCATCGCGATAGTGGTAAAGTGAAAGCGGGTCGGAAAGAGGTTCATCAAGTAGCGGTTTCATACGAGCGAGGAATAGAGGGAAAACGCAAGTCGGGGAAGCGACATCTGCCCGTCCGCGGCGATTCGTCGCACTCGCAAGAAAACGACGACAGGCATACCTCACTCCTTACCGCACGATTCCACGCGCGACTTCTTGCATCGCGCTCCGATTTCACCGTAGGTTCCGCGCGCCATGAACCAACCTGACTGGACCCGCATTGCGGCAGACCCTGGATTTGCCGAACTCAAACGCGCCAAACGCCGCTTCATCATCCCCGCCACAATCTTTTTCCTCGCCTACTATATGGCGCTGCCGGTGCTCGTCGGATTCTGGCCCGACATGATGAAGAAGCCTGTCCTCGGCAAAGTGAACTCCGCGTATCTCTTCGCGCTCTCGCAATTCATCATGACTTGGACGCTCTGCTGGCTCTACGTCCGCGCTGCGCGGAAGTGGGACGTGATGAACGCGGCACTTCTCAAACGACTCGGCTACTAAATGAACACCCTTGCTTTCACTTTCACCCCGGCCCTCGGCATGTTCCTCGCCTTCGTCGGCGTCACTCTCGTCATCACGTATTTCAGCGCACGCAAGGCCACGGGCAGCGCAGAGTATTTCGCCGCAGGCCGCAGTATCAAGGGCTGGCAGAACGGCCTCGCCGTTGCGGGCGACTACATGAGCGCGGCGAGTTTCCTCGGGATTTCGGGGATGATTTGCTTCAAGGGCTACGACGGCTTCATGTACTCGGTGGGCTTCCTCGTGGCGTATTTGACGGTCCTATTCCTAGTCGCCGAGCCACTCCGCAACGCTGGGAAATATACGATGGCGGACTTGCTGGCGTATCGCATGAGCCCGCGCCCGGTGCGTGCGCTGGCGGCGCTCTCCACGCTCACGGTGTCCACTTTTTACATGATCGCGCAGATGGTCGGGGCGGGCGGGATTATTAAAGAACTCATCGGTATCGCGTTCGCGCCCGCCGTGATCGGTGTGGGCGTGCTGATGCTCGTGTATGTCGTTTTCGGCGGGATGCTGGCGACGACTTGGGTGCAGATTATCAAGGCCGTGCTGCTGATGGGCGGCGCGTTTGCGCTGAGTGTGCTGGTGATGAGCAAATACGATTTCAGCCTCGCGAAATTCTTCGATGCGGTTTCTGCCGCCGACTACGCGGGGACGGTGAAGCCTGCGAAGAACTTGCTGGACCCCGGCCTGAAATACCCGACGAATGCGTCTAACCCGTGGGGCAACTGGGACTTCATCTCGCTGGCACTCGGCCTCGTGCTGGGGACGGCGGGACTGCCGCATATCCTCGTCCGCTTTTACACCGTGCCGGATGCAAAAACGGCGCGCGTCTCGGTGGTGTGGGCGACCGCGATCATCGGCGTATTTTACATCCTCACGACGTTTTTCGGCTTCGGCGCGGCGACGCTGATGAAGATGCCCGACATCCTCACCGCTGCGGGGAAAGAGAACACGAATATGGTCGCGCCGCTGCTCGCGAAGGCTCTGGGCGGGGAGATGTTTTTCGCATTCATCAGCGCCGTTGCTTTCGCCACGATTCTGGCTGTAGTCGCCGGGCTCACGATGAGCGCATCCACTTCTTTTGCGCATGATTTTTATACCAACGTGCTGCTCAACGGAAAAGAAGCCGCACCCGGCCAAGAGGTGAAAGTGGCGCGCATCACCGCCGCCGTCGTGGGCGCTGTGAGCATCGGCCTCGCCATCGCGCTCGGTGCGGGAGTGAACGCAGCGATGCTTGTCGGGCTGGCCTTCTCCGTGGCGGCATCGGCGAATTTGCCGGTGATCCTTTTCAGCATCTTCTGGCGGCGCTTCAATACCTCAGGAGCAGTCGCTGGACTGGCCGTCGGGCTCGTGTCATCCATCGTGCTGATCCTCCTCAGCAAGAACGGCCCGTGGTCATGGACAGTCATAGTCCCCGGCGTGAAAGACCCGGTGCTCAAGGGCTTCTTCCCGCTGGAAAACCCCGGCATCCTCAGCATCCCGCTCGGCTTCCTCGGCGCATACCTCGGCACCGTGCTGACCAAGCGCGACCCAAATGCGGAAGCGAAATTCGCCGAACTCAGCGTCCGCGCCGAGACAGGCCTCGGCGCGGAGAAAAGCGGCAGCGGGCATTAGTAATCTTCCGTTGTCTGGGATGGTCAGCCCACGTGTTTATCGGCTGTGAATTGTGACTTGTGATTGGTGATTCGTCGCAAGCGAGTTGGCCGATGCACGTGCTTGCGACCAAGTGTAGTCGGATTGCCCGGCGAGTTTCCGTCCCCTCATTGTGCAATCCGGGCTTTGGCAAACCCAATCAGAAAAACCGATCGCCTTTCAAAACAGCGACATCTCACTATCTTCTCCCCCACCGCCGCCACGCATGTAGCGGCTCCGTTCGCTTTCCGAGAGTTCTCCCCACCACTCGCGCGCTTCTTTTTCCGAGTAAGCCACGATCTCAAAATCCTCGCCACGCCAATTCTGCGAGTAATTTGAAGCACCGAACTCATCAGCACGGCAAACGATCCAAGGAACACGAATGAGTTTCATCGCTAGACCCATGTTCCGTCCGGAATGACTGCACCTTTCGGAATGACCACAATCCCGTCGCGGATATACCAACGCGGGCGCATACCGCCATCTGGCCACAGCTCCGCAGGGCCGTCTTCGTTGTCGGATTTCCCCTCGGGAGTAATCACCACGCCGTCGCCAATGCGCGTGTTCTTGTCGATGATGGCGTGGTCCACGATACAGTTCTCGCCGATACCGAGCAGCGGGTCGCCCTCACGCTTCGAGCGGATTCCCTCGTAGTAGTCCGCGCCCATCACCACGCTGTTCTTGATGGTGCTGCCGCTTTGAATGATCGAGCGAATCCCAATAACCGCGCGCTCGATATGCGCATCGGAAATAATGCATCCGTCGCCAATGATCGCCTGCTTGACCAAGGCCCCGTTCACTTTGCTGCCGGGCAGAAAACGCATGTGCGTGAAAATCGGCGCGCGTGCGTCGAAAAAACTGAACGGCGGAAGCGGATTCGTGAGCGCAAGGTTCGCATCGAAAAACGAGCGTATCGTCCCAATGTCCTCCCAGTAGCCCTGGAAAATGTACGCCGTCACGCGGAACTTCGTAATCATCTCGGGGATGACGTGCTTGCCGAAATCAATGTAGTCATTGTCCAGTGCCGCGATGAGCGCCTCGCGGCTGAACACATAAATGCCCATGCTCGCCTGAAAGAGCTCAGCCGTTTCGTCGCGTTCCATCTCCTTCAACAACGGCGCGGGAATTCGCAGGCTGTCCAGCAACGCCGGGTCCTTTGGTTTCTCCTCGAACTGAACGATTTTGCGATCGGCGTCCGTGTGCAAAATCCCAAAGGCACTTGCATCCGTGCGGCTCACCGGCAGCGTCGCGATGGTGATGTCGCTCTTTGTCGCGATGTGCTGATCGAGCACATCGCGGTAGTCCATCCGGTAAAGCTGGTCGCCACTGAGAATAACGAAGTACTCGTAGCCGCCGCTCAAAAAATCGGCGAGGTTCTGCCGCACCGCATCCGCCGTGCCTTGATACCAGCCGGAATCCGTCGGCGTCTGCTGCGCCGCAAGGATTTCCACGAAGCTCCGGGTGAACTGATCGAACTTGTAGCTCGCCTGAATGTGCCGGTGCAGCGACACGCTGTTGAACTGCGTGAGGACGTAAATCTTCCGCATTCCCGAGTTGATGCAGTTTGAAATCGGGATGTCCACGATCCGGTATTTCCCGGCGAGCGGTACCGCCGGCTTGCTGCGGTCTTTCGTGAGCGGATACAGGCGACTGCCTGCCCCGCCACCCATGATGATTGCGAGAGTTCTGTCGGTGACGCTGCTTGTTCTGGCCATAGTGCCGCGACGCTACCGAACAGTCCGTAGATTTGGAAAGCCGGATGTTTCCCGAGCCCGACATTTCTACTGTTCGCTACAAAAATGGGGAATTTCTTTGCCAACACGAATCGACTGCGCGTATGGTGCCCAGCCCTGAAGGTTCCGCCTTCAAGGATGCGCCAGCATAGCTCAGTTGGTAGAGCAGTTGATTTGTAATCATCAGGTCGCCGGTTCGAATCCGGCTGCTGGCTCCCTCTGGTAGAGGGTGGTTATCCGTAGCATATAGCGTTTGGGTTTGCTACGGACGCAGCAACGGAATTTCGGCAATCACCGCACTTTGTAGTTCTCGCTCTGTTTCAACATTGACGCGCGAATCCGGTGTTTGGCCTGTTCGTCTTTCGTGTTCAAAAGCTGCTCGTCGCCCACTTGATACACCGCGCGGTCCCACCCTTTGAGCGCTTCATAGCGTTGGGTGGAGAACTGGGGTCAGGCGATGAAAAAGAAAAAACTCAACCTGATGAAGCAGGCAAAGAGGATGAAACTGACGACGATTTCCTTCGGGCTACACCGTCGCTCACGCAGCCCTCCGCGTGAATGTCTTCACGCAAAAGCGCAGATCGAATGTGCGCGCCACCGATTGGAGGTGCGCTTCGCGTTTGGGTTTTCACGCGGAGCGGTGCGTGAGCCATATCTGATTTTCAAGGGTGTGATTAAAAGTGGAATTATCCGAAGCCCGGAGAAAGTAGCCCGCGCTATTCCACTTTCAATCACACCCCGATTTTCACTCCCGCCTATTTTTTCGGCTCGCCGAATGTGGCGGGGCGGAGATTTCCACGCTCGAAAAACGCAACCTCTATTTCTAACTCCTACGGACCGATCCCAGCAGAATTTTCACAATATGATGCGGACTGATTTACGGACGCGCATTGGCTATCCCAATGCAACGAATTCGCCAGCGGCGCTGGTGCTGTATTTTTAATCGGGTGGGCGAATTGGAGGCGGTGCTGAATGCGACTCGCCGGGCGCTGGGAATTCGGCTGGCTCCGGTGACGGAGACGAAGAATTTGCTGAAGGAGCGGTCGGGGATCGGGATGGTGGAGGCTCATGCGGGCGAGATGGGGGAAGACAAAGCTCGCCCTAGAGTCGGATGTGGTGCCTTCGGACTTTGCGGGCGGTGAACTGGATGCGACGAATCAGATGCTGAACCTGCTTCAGCTGGTTACATCGCCCATTTTGACGGTGCTGAAAGCGGACCACGGTCGGACGGACGCGGCGCTGAATGAGGCGCGGGGCTGGTGGACGAGTTTGCGATTGCAGTAGGCTCGCCGCGCTCGGCGTTTGCGAATCAGACGGGGCATCAGACGATCATCGACTTCATAGTCGGGGAGATTCGGGGGTTGCTGGAGACGCAGCTCGACCCGATGTCGCGGCAGTTCGATTTGAAGCCGACTGATTCAGGCTCAATCACGAAGAAGATGTGGTTCGATGCATACACGGCGGCGCGGGTGATCGTGGACCTGGCTCCGGGCCCGGGCGGAGAGACCCCGAAGGTGCCGGGCGGGAATGGCGGCGGGGCGCCCTCCTCCGGTGGCGTAATCGCAATGGGACAGTTTGAGGGCTGCGTATTGCCTTGGTTCGCTTTTCGGATCACGCCCTCGCTCAGTTCTCGTTGCGAACGCGGCGGCGCGTGGCGAGTAGAGACTCCACTACAAGTAGGGAAATGGCAACACCGAGGGGCCATTGATAGCGATCAATGCCGAGCCTTCGGACTTGGGTGAGGCCTTTTCCCTCCGATTGCCGGAGCGTTTTGCCTACATCGGCCATGCCTCCCGCGACGGTGGTGAGGAGCCGGTAATTGCCGCCGGTGGCCTTGGCGATTTCGGTAAGGGTTTGTTCGTCCAGCGCGCTGTTCACGGGCTGGTTCTTGTCGTCGAGCAATGGGACCTGCACACCGCCCGGACCGGGCACCATGATTTGCGCGCCGTTCGCCGTGCCGACGCCTACGGTGTAAATGATGACGCCTTCTTCCGCGAGTTTGCCTGCCGCTTTGATGCCGAGTTTCTCCAGATCCTCGCCGTCGCTGAGAATGATGAGCACTTTGCGTTTTTCCGTTTTCTCAAAAGCACTCCGCGCAGAAAAAAGTGCGCTGGCGATGTCCGAGCCGGGCACATTGAGAGACTCGGGTGTGAGGTCGCCGAGTGTTTCCTCGAATGCGTCGTAGTCGAGCGTGAGCGGGCACCACAAAAAGGCATCGCCGGCAAATGCGACCAGACCGACCCGTCCGCCCGCATGACGATGCAGGAAATCGCGAATCGCCATCTTCGCGCGCTCCAGACGATTTGGTTGCACATCGCGAGCGAGCATCGATTTCGACACGTCGAGCAGAAAGACCACATCCTCGCCCTTGCGTTTAATCTCTTCCTCGACGATGCCCCACTGCGGCCTCGCCATCGCAATCCCAAGGAAAGCCAGCGCAAGCAGAAGCAGGGCGTTTTTCACAATGCGCTTTGCCGGGCTGTGGTGCGCGAGCAACGCATCGAGCAGGTCCGCATTTGCAAATGCCGTGAGTTGCGCCCGACGACGATTTGCGGAATAGGCGATGAGCGCCGCGAGCGCGACGACGGAAAGGACAGCCAGCCAGAGCCAGACGGGCTCGGCGAAGATGATCTGATTTTTCACGGCACCCTCCTGAATCGCGTGTTCGCCAGCAGAACCTCGAGAAGCATCAGCGCGATGCCGGCGAGGAGCGGAATTTGATACAGCGGCGTGTAAGTCCGGCGGCTTTTGAGCTTCTTCTCTGTCTTTTCCAGCCGGTCGATATCAGCATAGACGGTGTCCAGTTCTTGCTTGTTTGTCGCCGTGTAACTCTTGCCGCCGGTGAGCTTCGACATTTTCTCCAGCACCACGTAGTTCGCGGGGGAAAGCTGGGTGATAAAACCCATCGGACGTCCGTCGGAACCGAGGTTGAACTTGCCCGTCGAGCGATCAAAATCCGGCAGCAAACACGATTCGTTCCTGCCGATTCCGATCGAATAAATGCGCACTTTTTCACCCCGAGCAAACTCCGCAGATGGCAACGGCTCCAAGGTTTCCCACTTATTGTTGTCGCCGTCGGTGAGGAGCATGATCACTTTGCTCTTGCTGTCTTTTTGCGAAGCAAGCCGCCGGACCGCAAGACCCGTCGCGTCGCCGATCGCAGTGCCGACTTGATTGATCAATCCAATATGCAAACGGCCGAACTGCTGGAGCAGCCAGTCGTGATTCAGCGTCGGCGGGCTGAGGAGAAAAGGCACTCCGCTGAACACCACAAGCCCGATGCGATCACTCGGACGCTTCGCGACGAACGCCTTCATCTGTTCCTGCGCGATATCAAATCGGGTTGTCAGCGTTCCGGGCGGAGCCATGTCCAGCGCCATCATGCTCCAGGAAAGGTCATAGACTATCATGATGTCCACGCCGCTCGACTGAATCTCGGTTTCTTCATTTACCATCCGTGGCCCGGCGAGCGCGACGATGGTAAGCGCGACGATGATCGTGCGGAGAAAAAGAAACAATCGCCCCGCCCCTGCGCGAACGCGTCCGCCGATTGCACGAATAATCTCGGCGCTCGAAAAAAGCAGCGAGCCTTCCTTGCCCGAACGCCCGCGCAGAAATGCGTAAATCGGCAATAGCGCGAGAAGCGCCAGCGCCCACGGATACTGGAATTCAAATGCGCTTCTCATGTCGCTAGAACTGCTTGCGTCACCCGCCGACCCTCGATGCGGGCGATGAGTGCGAGCGCTTTTTCGATGGTCGCAGGATGCACTGCCGGCGGCGCGGGCGCGAATTTCGCCTCGTCGCAGGAATCAAGAAATGCACCCGTGTCGGCAGCAAGCTGCGTGTCCCACTTCGGATGCGCCGAGAGCCACTGGAGAAGCTCCGCGCTCGTCGCCCCGCGGGCGGGAATCTGGAACGCATTGAGCAAATAATTGCGGACCACTTTCGAGATCGCCAGCGGCGTCGCCGTGGCAGCGTCGAGAGTTTCGAGCTGCTTGCGTGCATTGACGTAAGGCGGCAACGGCGCCGGCGGGACTTTCTTCGGCAGGGCTGCGAAAATCGCGGCAAGCACCGCAAGAACTCCGGCCCCGATAAACCACGGGCGCAAATCCTTCTTTTTCTCGACTGACGCGGGCACCTCGCCGCGCGGCGGACGCAGTTCGGGAATTGGCCCGAGATCGCGTTTGATCGCCGCCGAAGCCGACAGACACAGGAGCACAAAAGCAAACATCGCCCCTTTCATCGCCGCCTCCTCATTTCAAAGAATCGCTGGAGCGTGGACGCAAAATCCGAGCTAGGCGCGAGACGAACGACATCCACAGCGCTTTGCGTGAGCGATCGATCGAGGTGCTCCAGACGCTGCGCCGACTTTTCGGCATACGCGGCGCGGACGCTGGAACGGGTCGTATCGAGCTCCAGCAATTCGCCTGTTTCGGCATCCTCCAGCAGCAGCAATCCGGACGGCGGCATGGCGCGCTCACGTTCATCATGGAGATGCACGCAAACGAGGTCATGCCGCGAATTGGTGTGCCCGAGTTCGCGGAACAAATCGTGTTGCCCGGCCTTCGCGTCGAAGCTGTGCAGGAAGTCCGTGATCAAAAACACGACGGCCCGCCGATGCAGCACGTGGTTCACAAAATTGAGCGCCGCGCCAATGTTGGTCCCTGTCTTTTTTGCGGGAAATGCGAGCGTCTCCCGAATGATTCGCAGCAAGTGTTTGCGTCCTTTTTTCGGCGGAACAAAAAGCTCCACATCTTCGCTAAACAACAGCAATCCGACTTTGTCGCCACTGCGCAGCGCCGAGAACGCGAGCGTCGCCGCGACCTCCGTCGCAAACTCCCGTTTCGTCCGATCCGAAGACCCAAAAGCGCCGCTCGCAGAAATGTCCACGACAAGCATCACCGCCAGTTCTCGCTCTTCGCGATGGAGCTTCACAAAAGGCCGCCTCATGCGCGCTGTTACGTTCCAATCAATCGTCCGAACATCGTCGCCCGGCACGTATTCCCGCAGCTCCTCAAAGTCCAATCCCCGCCCTTTGAACTGGCTGTGATAAGCGCCCGTCATCATGTCGTTCGCAAACTTACGGGTTCGCAATTCGATGCGCCGGACGTGTTTCATCACCTCTGCCGTAGTGATTGGTGATTTGTGATTTGTGATTTGTGGCACTATGGAACGCCTCCCTCGGGTTGTGGGGTTCGATAATCCGTGGCGGCTGGAAACCGGCAGAAATCATCCGCTCTATCAGTCATTCTACGAAGCATACCGCCGATGTGATCGTAGTTCATGTTCAGGCTACGGCACTCGTCTTCCGTTGCATATTTGCAGTCAAAAGAGGCATCGAGCCATGACTGAGTTTCGAGTGCTTCACCCAACGCTTCATTGAGCTTGTTTACGAACGCAGCCTTGTAGCTCCGCCTTGCCCATGCCTCGGCGATGATCGCACAGACAGCTCGGGAGCTTCGTCTAATCTGATCCGTCAGCGAAAATCGTTCTTCATTTGGAAACTGCTTGGTCAAGTCAAACACACGCAGGGCAGACTCCCTCGCGAGTTTATACACGTTCAAGTCTCGGAATGATTTTGCTACCGCCATAGTCTCCACGAATCACAATTCACAAATCACCACTCACGCGAGCTAAGGCACCGGTACGTTGTCGAAGATTCGCTTCACCACGACGTCACTCGTGATGCCTTGAGCTTCTGCCTCGTAGGTGAGAAGGACGCGATGACGGAGGACGTCGGCTCCAATCGCTTTGATGTCGCCGGGCGTCACGTAGGCGCGGCCCTGAATCAACGCCCAGGCCTTCGCCGCAAGAGTGAGCGCAATGGTTGCACGCGGACTGGCTCCGAATTGAATCAGCGGAGCGAGATCGGCGACTCCATACTTTGCCGGTTCGCGAGTCGCGAAGACCACGTGTACGATGTAGTCGCGCACTTTTTCATCCACGTGGAGCGCGTCCACCACCTCGCGGGCGGCGGCGATTTGCTCCTGCTCGATGACTTTGCCGACTTCGGTTTTCGGCTGGGTGAAGGCCATCGTATCGAGAATTTTTCGCTCTTCCTCGAAGGTCGGGTAGCCCACGACGACCTTCAACATGAAGCGGTCAACCTGCGCCTCGGGAAGCGGGTAGGTGCCTTCCTGATCGATCGGGTTTTCCGTCGCCAGAACAAGGAACGGCGAAGGCAGCTTGTGCGTCACGCCGCCGAGCGTCACCTGCCGCTCCTGCATCGCCTCCAGCAAGGCGGACTGCACTTTTGCGGGCGCACGGTTGATTTCGTCGGCCAGCACGATATTCGCGAACACCGGCCCCTTCGTCGCATGATATTTGCCGTCGCCAGGATTGTAAATCAGGGTGCCGACGATATCCGCGGGCAGAAGGTCGGGCGTGAACTGAATGCGGCTAAAGCTGGCGTGGATGGCATTTGCCAGCGTGCGGACGGCAAGCGTCTTGGCGAGGCCCGGCACGCCTTCGAGAAGGACGTGTCCGTTTGCTAGAAGGCCGACCAGCAGGCGGTCGAGCAGCGCTTGCTGCCCGACGACCACTTGGCCCACGGTTTCGCGGAGTTTCGGAATCCATCCTGCGGCTTCGCGCACGCGGGCGTTTAATTCGTCAAGGGACGGTTGGCTCATGTGCAATCGAGAGGATGCGAAAGTTGCCCGCGCCGCAAGCATCACTTCGGGGAAAATGCGTAAAGCCTCCGGAGGCCTCAGACCCAAAAGCTCGCCATCCACGGAATCGAGGCCGCTAACGCCAGCAATATTCCACCCGCCACAAACCGTTTTCTGCGAAGAAGCGCCCAAGCCGCAACGAGCGGCGGCACCACAAGCGGCCCCCAAAAAACAACCGGCCACTGCGTACACAGGACCCCAATCAAGGAGATTGCGAGGCATATGGCTCCTGCCCACAGCGACTTTTCGTCGATATTGTAGCGGAGTCGCATCCATGCCCAGCGCAGGATGGTCCTCCAATCCGGAGCGGGGTTGGTTCCGTCCGGAGGCGCGGCAGTCGGATCAAGTGCGATCGGCAACGGGAGCCATTGGGTGGAACCGGCAATTTGAACAAAGTCACTGCGCCCGACCGTGTGGGTAATCGCCATTTCCATCACGCGCTTGATGGTGAACGGCCCGAGAATCTTGCCACAACGAAGCACGTAGTAATGCAGCTCGCGGACCACAGATTCTGTGTATGATGGCTCATCCGCTTCAATCGGGTTCGGAATTATTATCGGCTGATGTCTCCCAGCATCTGTGACGATCGCGTCCATGATTACACTTTAACCACACTTTTAGCGCGCAGTTTCGGGATTATATCGATTTGTTTAGATTATTTTGCAACCAGAACATACCGCTGCCCCGGGAGCGGCTTCGCGAGTCGCTTCAATTCCAGCCCGAGAAGGGTGCTGCTCACCTTATAAGTGGGCAAACGCGTCGCGGAGCAAAGCTCGTCCAACGAGAGTTCTCCGACCTGTAGCGCGTTTAAGAGGAGCGTCTCATCCTGGCTCAAACGCGGTGCCGCGACCGGAAGTTCTGGCTGCTCTGCAGTCGGGGCTTTCGTTTTCGGGCCCGAAGGAATGAGCATCCCGATCTCATCGAGAACGTCCTCCGCACCGACGATCAGCTTTGCGCCTTGCTGAATCAGGCGATTCGAGCCGGCGCTGGTCGGCCGGTCGATAGGCCCCGGAACGGAGAAAACCGCGCGCCCCTGCTCGATGGCCTGATTCGCCGTGATTAACGCACCACTGTTCAGCCCGGCCTCCACGACCACGATTGCCTTGCCCCAGCCTGCCACGATCCGATTTCGATACGGAAACGTCTGTCGGTCTGCCGGGCGTAGCATCGGGTACTCGCTCAACACCGCACCACTTGCGGCGATTTTCTCGGCGAGGCCCTGATTTTCTGGCGGATAAAGCTTAGAGAGCCCGCTACCAATGACAGCAATCGTCCGGCCCTTCGCCGCGAGCGCCCCCTGATGCGCCGCAGTGTCGATGCCTCGCGCCAGTCCGCTGATGACCGTATAACCCGCGTAGGCAAACTGGTAGCTCAGCTTCTTTGCGCACTCGACTCCGTAGTGCGTCACATTTCGTGAACCCACCACGCCGATCGCCCGCGCGTCGGTGGTCTGAAGGTCGCCCCATACATAAAGAACGAATGGCGGATTATCAATGGTGCGCAGCGCCGCCGGATACTCCGGAGCGTCCCATGTAATCACCCTCGCGCCAAACGCCGCAATACGGTCCAACTCGGCTGCGAGATCCACGGTTTGCTCCCAATTCGCAATCGCCGCAGCCGTTTCCGGCCCCACGCCGGGAGTGGACGCCAGCGCATTGCGACCGGCGGATAAAATCACCTCGGGACTGCCCAGCGATGCGAGCAAGGCGCGCATCCGGACTGGCCCGAGTCCGGGGATCATATTGAGGGCGATACATGCTTCAGTTTCCGTCACGCCGCGCCTTGTAGGGGAAACCGGCGCAAACGTCCATCGGGGGATTGCGCCCATTGCCAAGAATGTGAAAAGGTGCGCGGAATATGATTCCTGGTTTTAAAGAATGGACGCTCATCTGCGATGCGCTCGGCAGCGGTGCACAAAGTCTCATCATCCGCAAAGGCGGTATCGCCGAGGGACGCGCGGGCTTTCGCTTCCAGCACGATGATTTCCTCCTTTTTCCGACGCTCTTTCACGAGCAAGTGGCGAAGCTCAAACTCTCGCCCGAGACTCCCCTGCCCGCTCCCCGCGCCGACGGCCAGCATGTCGTGAACGTCCGCATTCACGTTGCGTGGACGCGCGACATCAGCGATTTCGCAACGGTGCAACGGCTCGCACCATTTCACCTCTGGCAGGAAAGCGAACTGCTAAAGCGCTTTCACTACGAGGAAGAGAAAGGCCGCACCGGCGTCAGCGTCGCACTGGTCCGCGCCGAACGACTGTCCGAGCCGTTTATCTTCCCTGACTCGCCAAAATACGGAGGCTGCCGTTCGTGGATTCCGCTCCCGGAATTGCCGCCTGAAATTACCAGCGTTTCGGCTCTCGACGACGCAATGCACGCGGCCCGTGAGGCGGAAATCCTTGCCGTTCTTGGCTGACGCTACACGAGGCGGAAGCGCGCAAGGTCCTGAGTATCGACCATTCCGATCGGGCGATTGGCGTCGTTCACCACGACGAGATCGTCGATGCGGTTCTTTTCCAAAATGTGCAGCACCTCAACGGCGAGTCCTCCCGCCTGAACCGTGATTGGTTTCGCGGTGAGAAACGATGCGACCGCGAGTTCCAGAAGGTTCGGATGAGTCGCCAAATGCCTCGCAAAATCCCCCTGCGTAAAAATCCCCGCGAGACTGCCTTCCGCCGACACTGCAACCGCACACCCGGCCCGGCGGCGGGCGATTTCCAAAAGCACATCGCGGACGATCATATCCGGGCGAATCATCGCCATCTGCTCCGCGCCACGCATGATTTGCTCGACCTTGAGCAGCAGCGTGCGCCCGAGCTTCCCGCCGGGGTGAAAGCGCGCAAAATCATCGCGCGTAAATCCCCTCGCCTCCAGCAGCGCCATAGCCAGCGCATCTCCCAAAATCAGCATCGCCGTCGTGCTCGCCGTTGGCGCGAGTTCCAGCGGGCACGCCTCACGGGAAACCGAGGCATCGAGATGAATGTGTGCGCTCTTCGCGAGAAACGACGACGCTTTTCCCGTGATGGCGATCGTCTTCACATCGCCCCGTGTGAGAGCGGGGAAAACCGCTACCAGTTCATCGGTCTCGCCGCTATTGCTGAGAATGAGCACGACGTCGCCATCGCTCACAATTCCGAGGTCGCCGTGCAGCGCATTCAGAGCGTTCAGCATCACCGCAGGCGTTCCGGTGCTCGTCAGGGTCGCCGCGATTTTCTCGCCGATGTGCCCGCTCTTTCCCACGCCTACGACGACCACTTTTCCACGACGCGAAGCCGCTTCGTAAATCGCGTCAACCGCATGGGCAAAGGATTCATCGAGGCGTTCACCCACGGCACGGGCTTCGGCGAGTTCGAGTTCAAACACGCGCCGTCCGCGTGCGATGTGTTCTTGTTTGGCTTGGGATAGCATCGTCGGCGACATCCTAAGCACCGGACCCGCGATGTCGAAAGCGGAATTCTGCACAACGCCGCGAAGGGTGTGATTAAAAAAAGTCGAATTATCCGAAGCCCGGAGAAAGTAGCCCGCGAACCGGCGGTAGCCTGAAAGGCAATCCCTTCGCGGCTTCACACCTCCCACGAAGCGGCACTTCAATTGATTGGTCGCTTCGCGAGTAATAATCAGCCGCGAAGGGACTCGCGGGCTACTTTGCGCTTCGCGCTATTCCACTTTTAGTCGCACCCCGCCGCGAATCCCGAGCCGATCTCGTTTATTGCCGAGCCTCCGGTGCCCCGTTACGGTACCCATCGAATGGACATTAAACGGCCAACGCGCCCGATGCGCCCAGTGGTTGCGAGCTACATCGTGACGTTTCTGAAGCCCGAGATGCTGCACGTATATCGGCAGGTCTCCGGTCTTCAGAAGTGGCGTCCGTTCGTATTGTGCAAAAAGCGGGAGAATGCGGAGCGCTTCCCTTTCACCGATGTGCGCGTGGTAAAAAAGTCGCCTTTTCATCAAGTGCAGCGCTGGTGGCAAAAGACCGTGCTCGGTGCGCCAATCACGATTGGCGACTCCGAGGCGCATCGTCTTCGAATCGCGATTGGATGCACCGGAGCCTCGCTGTTGCACGTCTATTTCGGCCATATCGGCGTCCACCTTTTGCCGATGCTGGAGAAATGCCCCTTGCCATTTGTCGTGAGCTTTCACGGCGCGGATGCACAGGTGGATCTCGACCAGCCAAATCACGCGATCTCGATGCAACGTGTGCTCACACTTGCCCGGCTCGTTCTCGTTCGAAGCGAAAGCATAGCCGTTCGTCTTCGCGAGATGGGTTGTGCTCGGGAAAAGATTCGCATTCACCGCACGGGCATTCCGTTGGAGGCGATCCCATTTCGCCAAAGGACGGCACCCGCAGACGGCTCGTGGAACTGCGTGCAAGCGTGCCGGTTGATCGAAAAAAAGGGCATCGAAACGACATTGCGTGCGTTTGCGGAATTCTCCCGCGCATTCCCCGCCGCCACATTGACGCTTGCCGGCGAAGGCCCCCTGCTCCCGCGAATCGGCGCACTCGCAGCGGAACTCGGCGTCTCCTCGAAAGTGAAGACAACCGGCTTTCTCTCGCAGGACGCCCTCGCTGCATTGCTGGACCGCTCGCACCTGTTTCTCCATCCCAGCGAACTCGGGAGCGACGGAAATCAGGAAGGCGTGCCCAACTCGATGCTCGAAGCCATGGCCGCCGGACTTCCCCCGCTCGCCACACTTCATGGCGGCATCCCCGAGGCCGTAGAGCATGGAGTCAGCGGATTGCTCGTCGCCGAACGCGATGCGGCGGCGCTGGCAAAAGAGATGATCGATTTAGCGAGCGCACCGGAGCGCTATTCCGGGATGAGTGCGGCGGCGGCGGCGCGGGTCGCAGAGCAGTTTGACATCCACGCAACCGTGCGCGCGCTGGAGGGATTCTACGACGAGGCGCTCACATTGTGAGCTTTGGCGGACGCGACGAGGGAAGCCGCGCCGCCTGCTGGTGGATCTCGATAATTTGCTGATGCAGCCGCGTCTGTTCATCGATGGACAGACCCGGCGTGCGGATCCGCGCCTCGATCGCGTGGCGGCGCTTGGTGATGTCGCGTCGCTCCAGTTCATGCCAGCAATCCTCGGCCACAATCTTGGGCTCTTCCGGCAGCGGGCGGCTCAAAATCGGCGCGAGCGCAGCCTCCTCATCCGCCGATAGGGTCGATGTGAACGTGTTCACGGAAGCCGTATCCTCCGCGCGAAAATCCGCCCCGAGCACCTTTGCCAAAAGCGCGGCACCCGGCGTGGCGTCATCGAGCACGCGGTCCCAGCCTTGTGCTTGCAGCCACATCCGCGAGACCGGGTGACGGAGCGCGAGCAAGAGCAGCCATTGCTGGCCTTGGTCTAAAACAATCGGCTCCAGCGGACGCGCATCGAGCGCCGAATCCTCTTCGTTCTTCGGGAAATCCGCCTTCTTCTTCAGCATCGCCCGCAGTTCCGGCGTGCCGATTTCGAGACGCGTCGCGGCATTGTTCACGACGGCTTCGCGGGTCACGGCGTCGGGAATGAGGCTGATGAACTCCGCAAGCTTCCTCGCGGCGGTGACTTTGCCACGCGGGCTGTTGAAGTCGGGATTCCGAGCCTGCCGTTCGATTTGGAAATCGAAGAAATCCCGCGACTTCGCAATCTGCGCCGCGAACGCTTCGCCGCCTTGTTTTTGAATAAGCGAATCCGGATCTTCGCCCGGCGGCATCTCGGCGATGCGGACGAGCAGGTTTTCATTGAGAAGCTGCGGCAGCGAGCGTTCCGCCGCCTTTTCGCCCGCGGCGTCGGAGTCAAAGCACAACACGA
>JAYSTZ010000716.1:0-2706 GCA_043719365.1 Verrucomicrobiaceae bacterium
CATGAACGGCGAGATCGTTTGGGACCCGTTCTGCGGTTCCGGAGTGGAACTCATCGAGCGCGCCATGCTAGGCGGCGTCGCAGAACTCCACGGGACCGACCTCAGCGATGAAGCCATCGGATTCTCGCAAGCCAACGTCGCCGCCGCCAAACTCACCGGCATCAGCGCGCGATTCACCTGCTGCGATTTTCGCGAATACACCGGCCTGCGGCCAAACAGCGCGACCCTCGTCATCTCGAATCCGCCCATGGGCCGCCGCGTCCCCATCCCGAACCTCCGCGGCCTATTCTACGACCTGCTCGAAAAAAGCGCCGAAGTCCTAAAGCCCGGCGGCCGCGTCATCTTCCCCAACCCGCTCAAAATGGACACCCCGCCGCGCGGCCTCACCCTCGTCTCCCGCCAGCCCGTCGATCTCGGCGGCTTCGAATGTAAGCTGGAGCTCTATCGAAAGTCCGGCGGATAGTCCGACAAAGGACGGCGGCCCAGCAGCGGCGAAGCCTTTGGAGTGCGGCAGCCTGCTGCCGCTTTTCCCAGCCAGCCTGCTGGCGATAAAACTTTCGGTGTCCCGAAGCAGGACCACGATCTCCGGAGCCGAGCCTTTGGGGTTACGTTGAGAGCGTCGTCCGTTCTACTCACCGCCAGCAGGCTGGCTAAGGAAAGCTACAGTAGGCTGTAGCACTCCAAAGCCTTGGGCAGGCTTCCTTTCCGCCAGCCTCACGCCGCGCACTGCCTCCTGCGGATCGTCGGACCTAAACGTCGCAAATCTCGACGCCCTGCGCGAGCGATGCGACTTTGTCAGCGATGGTCGGGATGAACTCCTGGCCTACGTAACCGTCGTATTTGATGTCGAGGAGCGCCTTCATCAGCGCGGGGTAGTTTAGCTCCTGCGTGCCGTCGATTTCGTTCCGTCCGGGGACGCCGGCGGTGTGGACGTGGGCGATGTATTCCTTGTGCTCGTGGATGCGCGAAATCACGTCTCCGTGCATGATTTGCACATGATATAAATCGAAGAGCACCTTGCAGCGCGGCGAGCCGACCTGACGGCAGATCTCAATCGTGCGCTCCATCGAATCGCAAAAATAATCCGGGTGCCCCTTCATCTGCGCCGGGACGCGGCTGTTGAGCATCTCCACGCTGAGGGTCACCTTTTTCTCCTCCGCAAAACCCACGATCTCCTTCAGCCCGGCGACCATGTTTTTGATGCCGTCTTCGTCGGAAAGGCCGCGCCGAAATCCGCTGAACGTAATCACCCGCTCCACACCCGCCGCCGCACATGCCTCGATGACGGTGCGCAGTTTCGCATGGCACTCTGCCCATTCTTCGCGATGTGCGAAGCCCTTTGCAAAACCGTGGCTGCCCGCGATGGCGCAGGTCATTCCGAGTTCCTTCAAAAGCGGCCAGTGCTTTGGGTCGCACAACTCCACTGATTTGAGCCCCATCGCCGCCGAGTGCCGCGCGAGTTCCTCGACGGGCATCGGGTTGAAGCACCACGGAACCACCGACTGTTTGATGCGCCCGTTCTTGATTTTATACGGTGCGTTCTGTGCCACCGCGGTAGCGGCGACACCGGTGGCGAGTGTGGCGATGGCGTTGCGGCGGTTCATCAGAATGGAAGCGGGAATTTCCGTGTAAACTGCTTCACCTCTTCGCGAATCTTGCCGAGCTCTGCAGCGTTTTCCACAGCCCCGAGGGCGCGGTGCATGAAGTCTGCGATGTCCATCATCTCTTCTTCTTTCATCCCGCGAGTGGTCACGGCGGGAGTGCCGACGCGGACGCCGCCGCCTTTGCTGATTGGCTCGGTGTCGAATGGGATGCCGTTTTTGTTCACGGTCATTCCGGCCTTGTCGAGCGTCACGCTGGCGAGGGCTCCGTTCAGTCCGCGCGGGCGGAGGTCCACGAGCATGAGATGGTTATCCGTGCCACCGCTGACGATGCGGTAGCCGTGGTGCGCGAGGCGTGCGGCGAGGGCTTTGGCGTTGTTCACGACTTGCTGGCCGTAGGCTTTGAAGGAAGGCTGGAGCGCTTCATGGAAGCAGACTGCTTTTGCCGCGATGACATGCTCTAGCGGTCCGCCCTGAATGCCGGGGAAGACCTGGCTGTCGATGGCCTTGGCGTATTTTTCTTTGCAAATGATGATGCCGCCGCGCGGCCCACGCAGGCTCTTGTGCGTGGTCGTGGTGGTGAAGTCGGCGAGCGCGCACGGATTCGGATGCTGGCCGCCGGCGACGAGTCCGGCGATGTGCGCCATATCGACGAAAAGGAGCGCGCCGACTTTGTCCGCAATCGCGCGCATCCGCTCAAAGTCGATGATGCGCGGGTAAGCGCTCGCTCCTGCAGTAATCATCTTCGGCTGCACTTCGATCGCCATTTTCTCCAGCGCGTCGTAGTCGATGCGCTCGTCTTTTTCACTCACGCCGTAGTGGGTGACTTCGTAGAAGCGCCCGCTGAAATTCGCCTTGTGCCCGTGCGTGAGATGCCCGCCGTGCGCGAGGTTCATCGTGAGGATGCGATCACCGATTTGGAGGCTGGAGAAATAAACCGCCGTATTTGCCTGCGAGCCGGAATGCGGCTGGACGTTGACGTGCTCGCTGCCGGGGAAGAGCTGCTTCGCGCGGTCAATCGCAAGCTGCTCGATGACGTCCACATTTTCGCACCCGCCATACCAGCGGCGACCGGGGTAGCCCTCGGCGTATTTGTTCGTGAGGC
>JAYSTZ010000717.1:0-6244 GCA_043719365.1 Verrucomicrobiaceae bacterium
AATCACTTCTCACCAATCACAAATCACCGCCGACAAACACGCTGGCTTGCCATCACACGGCGACTGACAAACCGCCAGCTACTTCCAGACGCGCGAAAACTCTTCCCGCCGCACCCAGCCTGCGCGGTCGCCTTCAGCGCGAACATACAGGTAGTTGCCGCGCTCTTTTTCCACGCGAGCGGCTTCGCCCGCAGGTAGCTTCACAAGTTCCTCGCCCTCGCGTGTCGGAGTGAGACGAAGCGCCGTAGGTTCCTCAAGCGCAATGCCGAGATTCCCCCGCCGGTTCAGGCCGAAAAGTGCGGGGATTGTGAGCAGGAATGCCGTCAGCATCAGCGCAGCGATTCCTTGATGCCAATCCGCGCGGCGCGCCCCGAGTAAGCGTGGCAATACGAGAAGGAGAACTCCACCCCAAAAGCCCAGCGAAGCAGCAGCAAGCCAGACATTTGGCGACAGCCACGTCGAGTAGCTCTCATGCCACGCAAGGGTCGGAATCGGCAACTCCGATTTGTGACGCGCAAACGCGAGATTGGCGGCGGTATTTGTGTCGTGCGGATTAATGAGCGCGGCTCTCTCCCATGCGAGAATCGCGTGGCCGGGGCGGGCAACTTTCCATTCTGCGTTGCCGAGATTGTGCAGCGATCCATGAGAGAATTCACCATCCGCGACCAGTTCGCGAAGCTGAAATGCAGCCTCGCCGTAGTCGCTGTCACTCATTGCGCGGGAAGCTTTGTCGAAGCGATCGTCCGGCGCTTCCGCAAATGCGGCGGTGCAGGCGAAGAGGAAAAGAAGGAGTGTTTTCATCAGGCTTTGGCGCTGAGCCGGGCAAGGGTGTGTTCGAGATCGGACATGAGCGCGTCCGGTTTCAAGGTTCCATTCGCACCATAGCGATGGGCTTCGGCGTGCTCAAAAATGGCCTTCGCGGTCTTCGATGCACGTTCGTCATCGCGTAGAATATTGAGGACTTCCTCCTGCGTAAGACTGCCCGCCTGCGCCGTGTCGAGAGGCGCAGCAGCCTCGCGAATCGCCCGCGTGCTTGCTGCCAGAAACGCGCCGGAGTCTCCGCGTCTCGCAGCCGTGCGGGCCTCGCCGAGCGCCGCTCGCGCTGCGACACGGGCTTTTCGCCGGCGAATGATTTGCGGATTCGCCGCGAGGTGTTCGCACCGTCTGCGCCAGAGCCAGAGAACGGTGATGAACGCGATGGGGAAAAGTTGCGCGGCCAGAAACCAGCGCGACCAAAGCTCGGGGCGAAGACTGTGCGTCCACATCCCCGATGTTTCGGCGAGACCGGTCAGCGCAGGCTCGATGGGCTTTGGCCCTTTGACTTCCTCTTCCTCCTTCGGCTTTTCCTCGGCGACCGCAGCGGGCTCCGCGACGGCGGGAGCGTTCACTTTCACCGGCTGCGGAGGCACGGTGATATCAACATATTTACCCTTTACCGGATCAAAGTAGCTGAATGGAATCACCGGCGTCCCGCGCGCCGTGACGCGCTTCGGGATGAGCGTGTAGGTGAACGTCTTGGTCGCCAGCAGCGGAGCCGCCTCATCGTTCGCCGCAGTGAGATCGGTCGTGGGTTTAAACGTCTGCCAGTCGGCATTGTCGGCGGGTAGTTCCGGCGCGTAAACGCCCGAGAGATTTCCTTCTCCGGTGAGCGCGATGGTGAGGATAATGGGCTCGCCCATTTCCACTTCGTTCGCGGAAACCTTTGGCGCGGACAGGGCAAACTGCCCTATCGCGCCGGTAAAGCCCGGCAAACGTCCCACTGTGGGCAGCGGAAGCACTTTGATAACCGTCGATGGCACATCAATGGTGCTTTGGACCTGCATCGCAAAACCCGGATTCCCCATCCCGCTGATGTCGCGTTTTTGGACATGGACGATGACCTGGCAATTCACCTCCGTCGCGCCCTCTTTGAGCGGTGTAATCTGGACGGGCTTTGCGATAGCGCGACGCTTCGCTCCATTCACTTCGACCTCCACTGTGCGGTGCATATTCTCCACGCGAAAAACGACCGTCCCGCTTGTCTTGGCGACGTGCTGGACATAAGTCGGGCTCTCATCCGGAGTCTCGATAAACAGGATCCGCGCCGGGATTGTCTCGCCTACAAAGAAGTCGCGCTTTGGCATCTCAATCGATGAAATCACCGGCTGGTAGCGGGCCTCACCGGGCTGGGCCTCGGCCACTTCCAGGCGTGTTTGCGGAATCGGAAAAACGCGGCCACCAGATGCGTAATCGAACCCCGGCACGACGAAAGTTCCCGCGCGGCTCGGAATCGCGATAAAGTTAAAAACCATCGCGCCCCCGCCCGTCATCGTGCGGCCCGCCGCCTGGAAAGTCATCCCTTCCACTTCGGGGATCTGCGGCGAATCGAGAAATCTAGTGACCCCAATCACAGTAACCCGAAATTGAATCGGACGGCCCACTCGCGCAATACCTTCAAATGATGCGCTGGCACCGCCATTCGCCGGCACCGGAAATGTCGGATCGTCTCGCTGAATCTGCACACGCGGCATCACCGGAGCCGGCGGCCGGATAATCTCGTTGCGAAGTGCCGGATTCCCCTGCGGCAACTGGAGCTGAATGCCCGGCGGAAGCGGAGGTTGCGGGACAGGGTCGCTCGCGATCGGCGGCTGCTGCGCAAATACCGGCGCGACCGCGATGAGAATGAACAATATGCGTTTCACCAGTCCCTGCCTTTCTTACCTTTTGGTTGCTGCTGCTCCGCACCGGGAACCCGCCCGTCGCGGCGCGGCTGGCCCAGCGGATCGGGCTCATTGCTGTCGCCACCGCCCGCAGGCTGGCCGTCCGGCCCGACATTCATCGTGCGTTGCTTCATCGTTTCCTTCAGCCATTTCCCCATCTCCGGCGAAATCTCGCGCTCGCCGCCGATGCGCTGCTGCTGCTTTTCGCCCGGCTTGTCCTTCGGCTTTTTGCCCTTCTCTTCGTCCGAATCTTCGTCCTCCTCCTCGCCATCGCCCTCCTGCTTCATTTCGTCTGGGATCTTCCCCTTCAGCTTCCCCATCATCTTCTTTAATTCGTCCCGCTTCTTCTCCACTTCGGCGGCCTGTTTCTCCAGCTCCTCTTTAAACTTCAGCAGCTCCGCGATGTGACGTTCCACGACGTCCGCATTGAATATAGCGTCGGCATCAGAAGGCTCCAACTCCGACGCGCTTCGGAAATCACCGACCGAGCGTCTCCACTTCGAGAGAGTCGTGCCGAGCAAGTCAAACGCCCTCGTATTCGCATCGTGCGCGAGACGCAGTTGCTTCCGGGCTCCTCGGCCCTCCATGTAAGCTTCAATCAGCTCCTGCACATTCTCGCTTTGTTCGGAGATCGGCTTTTTAGTCCGCAACACTTCCTCCGCCACCGCGACGGCCGCAGCCGAGCTATCGAGCAACTGCTGCCGGTTCCCCTCCCCCTTCAGCGTTTCCTTTCCCTGCGAAAAGCGGACATGCCCCAAATTATAGAGCGCGGGAGTGAGGATGCGCTCCTGCCCCGAGTTCGCCGCATTGCGCAACAGCGTCTCCGCCTCCCGCAAGTCCCCTTCGCGGAATTTCGCGATCCCGCTATTATACTGCTCGCGCGCGGTCTGCGGCGCAGCGCAAAGCGTGGAAGTGAGCAAGGAAGCTATAGCGAGATTACGAAGCATCGTCCCGCACAGTTACCCCGTCTCAGCTTTCCTGCCAACGCTTTTAGCGATTCCAAAAGCAATTGATGAGCGGGACCGCGCTGGGTGTGACCGCGCTCTGATGTAAAATCCGCATATCGGAAAAACAATCCCGATCCATCGGGATTGTTGCTGCTGCTCCGCAGCAATTGCTGGCGAGAAGCATCTTTCATCACACAGCGGTCACACTCCGTGGGATAGGCGTTCATGTTTCCAGAGGTTCCGAAATCTCAAGTTTCATCCACCAGATTAGCCACGGAGCGCGGCGAGGCAGTTACGCTTTGCGTTCTGCCTGTGTGACCGTGTCTTGCGCTTTGGATGTTCGATGGTGATGGTCTTCCCATCCGCCAAATGCACCCCGAAGGGCATAAAAGGGCGGACATCCTGTAAGTCGAGTAGATCGTCAGCAATCATGTCGGCGTGTTGGAGCAATATCCTGTTTTTGCAAACCAGGGCTTTTCGTAGTCGGAAATCGGGGTGTGATTAAAAGTGGGATAGCGCGAAGCGCAAAGTAGCCCGCGAACCGGAGGTAGCCTGAAAGGCAATCCCTTCGCCGCTGAATATTACTCGCGAAGCGACCAATCAATCGAAGTGCCGCTTCGCGGGCTACTTTCTCCGGGCTTCGGATAATTCCACTGCGGACGATGATTTCGCGAGTGAGCGCCACGGTGCTCTCGCCCGCAAACGGCGAAGTCTCGCGGATGCTGGCGAGCGGGAGGGTCTTCGCGGGGTTGCGCCCGGTGATGGTGTTGATGAGCGCCACCGCATCGTCTTCGTTGATGAAGCCATCGCCCGCGACATCGGCAAACGGCAACAAGTTTTCCGGCCGGTCAACGACCACGCGCGGAGGGCTGCCATTTCCGACGCGGGCGCTTGACGTTTCGACCAATGCGCGACTTTGAATGGGCGGATGCCAGTCATACTTTGCTACGGAGATTCAAATACTTGGGGCTACGACGCTGCCGCCACTTCCGCTTCGGCGATTCCGATCCGACATCCGCGTCATATTCGCTGGACCGGTGTACTCGCTGCCCGAATGGGCCATGATTATCACGTCATCGAGGAAGGGCAAAACGGACGCACCACCGTCCACGAAGACCCCACAGCCGTCGCCTCGCGCAACGGGCGCACACATCTGCCCGTCGTTCTCGAGTCGCACAAACCCATTGACGTCGTTGTGTTGATGCTCGGGACGAACGACCTCAAAACAATCTACAGCGCTCCGCCGCAGGACATCGCGAGCGGCGCAGGACTGCTCGCGAAGATCGTCCTCGCAAGCGACGCCGGGCCTCGGGGCAAAGCGCCCCGCGTTCTTCTGATCTGCCCGCCGGCTGTCGGGGATTTTTCCGAACTGCCGGATCTTGCCGAACGTTTTGCGGGTGCTCGGGAGAAGTCGCTGCGATTCCCGGCGCTCTACGAACTCGTCGCCGCGCAGTTGGGCGCGGACTTTTTAAATGCGCAGGAAATCGTGCAGCCCTCTCCGCTCGACGGGCTCCATCTCGACGCCGCGAGCCACTCGGCGCTAGGCGAGGCGGTTGCGCGCCTTTTTTCGTAAGATGCCCGCCGCTCAACTCGATGCCCTGCTCGCCGGAACTCCGCCCGTGCTTGCGCTTGCGCCGATGCAGGATGTCACGGACCTGCCGTTCTGGCGGCTCATCTCGCGCTATGGCGGAGCGGATTTATACTACACCGAATACTTCCGCGTGTATCGGGATTCGCGTTTGGATAAACACATCCTCCGTTCCATCACGGAAAACCCGACCGGCAGCCCTGCAATCGCGCAAATGATCGGGAACGATATTCCCTCGCTCGTCCGCAGCGCGAAGGAACTTCTGCAACACGACGTCGCCGCCATCGACTTGAATCTCGGATGCCCCGCGCCGGTCGTTTACCGCAAATGCGCGGGCGGTGGACTCCTGCGCGACATCCCGCGCGTGGATGGAATTCTCGGCGCGTTACGCGACGCGATTCCCGGACGATTCACGGTGAAGACGAGGCTCGGATTTGACACCGACGAAACCATCGACGCGCTGCTGCCACTCTTTGCAAAACACCGCGTTGACCTCGTCACCATCCACGGTCGTACGGTGCTCCAAATGTATCGCGGTGACGTCCACTACCCGCGCATCGGTGCCGCAGTGCGGGCACTCCCCTGCCCCGTTCTTGCAAACGGCAATGTCTCTTCCGCCAAAGTCGCCGAGTCCGTCCTCGCAGAAACCGGATGCCGCGGCCTGATGATTGGGCGCGGGATCATTCGGAATCCGTGGCTCTTCAGCCAGATTCGTACACACCTCGCGGGAGGCACGCTCACGCTGCCGACCGGGCGCGAAGTTCTCGCGTACATCGAGGATCTTTATTCCGCCGTCTGCGATCCCGAAGTCCGCGAAAGCGCGCAGGTCCAGAAGATGAAAAAATACGTGAACTTCATCGGGGCCGGAGTGGACTCTCCGGACTTCCTGCACGACATGCGCCGCGTCTCCGCACGCGAGGACTTTTTCGCCATTTGCAAACGCGCGCTGGACCACGACGAGCCGATGCCGTTGGAGCCGCTCGGCCCTGCAAACTCCAGCGAAGAAGAGC
>JAYSTZ010000718.1:0-16490 GCA_043719365.1 Verrucomicrobiaceae bacterium
CGGACAGGGGTTCCATTCGGAAAATGAAGGCCTTGAGGGAGCCTAATGGTGTCGTTTTCGATAACTGCGGTGAAGCTCATGGGAGTCTTATACTCTAGATTGATTTCGATGTCGCCAGTAACTCCACCATTCCCCGCAGCACTTCGTCGCGGTCGTTACCAGCCAGGGCGAGGGCGAGTTGGGCGGTGAGGAGGCCGTATTTCACGCCGAAATCGTAGCGGCGTCCGTCGAGTTCGGCTGCGAGGTAGCGCTCGCTTTCGGCGAGCTTTGCGAGGGTGGCGCGGAGGTGGACGCTGTTTTCACGTCCGGCGTTTTGTTTGAAAAACGCGGCGAGAACACGGTGTACGCCGGGCGTGAGGACGTGCATCCCAAAGAAGCACAAATAGTAGCCCGCTCGCAGTCCAGGAACGTCGATTTTCTGCTCGGCCTCGGTGGGCGTTGGCTTCTCGAGTACGGTATCGACTTGATAGAGTCGGCGCGCTGCATCGACGAGTTTACCGCCGACTGCGCCATAGTAGGCGAGCTGGCTCTCGTGGGTGCTTTGCACGGCGGAAATCGCGCATTTTTCCGTGCGTGCGAGGGCGACGAGCTGTGCCGCGCAGCCCTGGCCGGTGTGGGAAAGATATAAGTGATCGCCGACGAGGAGGAGGAATGCGTCGCCGCCGGTGAACTCCGCAGCGCAGTGAACTGCGTGCGCATAGCCGAGTGGCTGGGTCTGTTCGATGAAGGTCAGTCGCTGTGCATGAGGCCCGGCGGCGGTACGGAATGAAGCCGATTCGCCGGGACTGATGACCACCGCGATGCTCTCGATACCGGCGCTGAGCACTTCCTCGATGATGATGGCGAGAGCGCTCTTCGTCTGCCCGTCGCGATCGACCAGCGATTGAAGCGGGAGCGGGCGCTGGCTTTTGCCTGCGGCGGTGATGACTGCTTTTCGGATATCCATGCGTTTGCGCGAGTGTGACGATTGCCCTTCTCAAGGTCAAACGCGCGAAACAAGGATGCAATCGCTGTGCCCGTCAGCCTACGGATTCCACGATCACTTTCATCCCCTCGACGTTGACGACACGGATGTTCGCGCCTGCATCGATAAAAGTTCCGTCGCTCATCACATCCACCATGTGGTCGCCGAAAGACGCTTTGCCGGCAGGGCGTAGAGTCGTCTTTGCGACACCGGTATCGCCGGTGCTTACGGACGGCTTCCATGTCTCCGGAATACTTTCGGGCGCATTTACCAAAACCATTTTCCGGTAGATAAAAGTGTGCGGCAGAACTTTCGCGAGGATTCCGCCGACCACGACGGCACCACCGAGCGCTATGATGAGATTGAGCATCGGCCTCTCAAAATCATTGCCGGCAAGCGTTCCGGGCTGGCTCGGCCAATGGTCCACCATGGCCCACACGATGGAGCCGAAAACCATCAGCGCGCCGATCATTCCGGAAATCACCGTGCCGGGAATTACGAATATCTCGATGACCACGAGCATCGCGCCGACGACGAAAACCGCGGTGGCCTCCCAGCCCGAGAGTGCAGCGATGTAGTGGCCCAGGAAAAACAACGCAAAACAGACGAGCGAGATGATACCGGGAATACCAAAGCCGGGCGCCTTCATCTCGATATACGCGCCCACGATTCCGCCGAGGAGCAGGAGCCACGAGAGTTGGGTAATCAAAAGGGCCGTGGTTTCGAAGCCGGTCGGCACCAACCGGTTCATCCCACCAGTGATGTGTTCGGATTTCAGCACGTCTTCCAGCTTTTCGGCGAGACCTTCGGCGAGGAGTTTCTTTCCGTTGTAAAGTCGCACGGCTTCTCCGCCGTTCAGGCTGAGCAGTGTTGCGTTGCCGTCGATGATGGTCTCGCCGACTTTCACTTCTTTCTCTGTGACCATGAAGGCCTCGGCGATGTCGGGATTGTGGCCGTTCTCCGTTGCCGCTGCGCGCATCTTGGCAGTGTAAAACGAGTCCATCTTTTGCTTCATCGTTTTTTGCAGATCCGCGCCATCGCTCGTGATGACGGCCGCAGCTCCAATGACGGCGTCGCTGCGCATGTAGATCCTCTTCGTTCCGATCGAGATGAGCGCGCCTGCGGAGCCTGCGCTCGGATTGATGTAGGTGAGCGTCGGGATCTTTGTTTTTCGTAGCAATTCGAGGATCTCCATCGTCACCATCAGATCCCCGCCGGGTGTATCCATATCGATGATGAATGCGGACGCGTTCATTTTCTCCGCTTCTTTCAGGCCACGGCGGAGGAGCATGAGTTGCACGTCATCCACGCCGCCCTTGAGTTTAAAGACGTAGGCCGGAGCAGTCAGGTTTTGGACCGATTCCAAAGGCGCTGCGGGCTCGTCCGCAGCAAGCGCAGCCGCTGGAAACGCGAGCAGCGTTGCGAGGAAGAGGGAGAGGAGTTTTTTCAAGAATGTGGAAGCGTTCATCGTCCTGTTCATTTTAGCACGCGTCGGGAGAATAGGGACTTTTCTTTCGCGTTTCGAGTCTTTATCTCCAGCGGTATGATTGCTAACGCTTCCCGAATTATCGTCGCTGTTTTCGCCATCTTCTTCGCTGCGTGCGCGAAGGATCGTGTCCACACGATGGTTGTCAGTATCCCGCAGCAAAAGATGGCCCTCTATAAGAAGGGCAAGCTGATGCATGTTTATGATGTCTCCACGTCGAAGTTTTGCCTGAGTTGCTCGCAAGGCAGCAATGGCACGCCGCTGGGACGGCACGAAATCGCGAAGAAAATCGGCGGCGGACAGCCGTCCGGCATGAAGTTCTCCAGTCGCAGGCCCACCGGTGAAATCGTTCCTCCCAATGCGCCTGGTCGCGACCCGATTGTGTCGCGAATCTTGTGGTTGAAAGGATTGGAGCGGCAGAACCGAAACACGTTTGACCGTTGCATTTACATCCATGGAACACCCGAGGAATGGCGAATCGGCACCCAGGCCAGTTACGGCTGCATTCGGATGCGATCGTGCGAAGTCATTCAGCTTTATAATATCGTGGGCGTTGGAGCTGGCGTGGATATTCGGAATGAGCCGCTACCGGAACCAGAGCAGTGAATCGCGATTTTCGGGAGCTTCGTTGGTGGATGCGATTTTTCATCGTCGCGCTCGTTGTCAGTGGACTCACGGCGTTTCCTTTGGCGACGGAGTTGAGGCTGCTCGGTGAATGGTTCCATGTCGATGCGCCGGGCCTCCCGGAGCATGGGATTCAGTGGTGGTTTCGCAGCATTCGAGATGCGTTGAACGACACTTATTCACAATATCCGTGGCTCGGATACGGGACGGACTGGCTGGCGTTTGCGCATCTGGTGATTGCGGTTTTTTTCGTGGGGCCTTACCGCGATCCGGTGCGAAATGTGTGGATTATCCAGTCGGGGCTCATCGCCTGTGGTGGCGTCGTGCTGATGGCGTTTATCTGCGGGCCGATCCGGGAGATTCCGTTTTATTGGCGGTGCATTGATGCGTCATTCGGCGTTTTCGGTGCCATTCCGCTGTGGAGAGTTCTGGCTTTGACTAAGCGGCTGGAATCGGAACATCAATAGTGCCAAAAAGGCCCATTTCGCGCGGGGCGTAAAGGTGAAACTTTGCGCCGATATGGCGCGTATCATTCTGAGTGAACCTCAAACGGAATCACGTAAACCGTTGTTGGTAAGCTGTTAGAGAAATTCGTTGAGCGGGCATGGAAATGCGGCATTCGACAAGCTGGATAGTGCCTCGTCAATTCGACAACACACAATGAACATTCTAAATTCAATCATTCCTGAACTAAACTCGCGGTCGCCTTACAGCCACCTTCGCGAACAACTCAACCGTCTCTTCGATGTATCGACGTCCCGTGCGCCGGAATCGTTCGGCGACTGGTCGCCAGCGCTCGATGCCTTTGAGGACAAAGACAAATACGTCGTGTCGCTCGAACTGCCCGGCATGAAGCGCGAAGACATCTCCGTCACCGTCCACGACGGCGTCCTGACGGTTTCCGGCGAACGCAAAAGCGAGCAAGACGCCAAGACCGGTGCCGTGCATCGCTCGGAGCGCTACTACGGGAAATTCACCCGCAGCGTCAGCCTCCCGCCGACCGCAAAGACGGACAAAGTCGCCGCTTCTTACAAGGACGGCGTTCTGCAAATCGAGCTGCCAAAAGCAGAAGAGGCCAAGCCAAAATCCATCGAAGTCAAAATCTCGTAATTCCAAACTCCCGGCGGGCACAAGCCGCTCGTCGGGACAGGTTTTCCATCAAAAATCAGCCAAACAAAAATGAGCACAAACACACAATCCTGCGTCAAAACCGTCCGTCCAGCGTCCAGCATCATCCATCGCCCCGACGGCTTCGTCATCGAGTGCGACATGCCCGGCGTATCCCGTGAAGGCATTCAGCTCACGGTGGAAAAGAACGTCCTTACGATCACGGGGCACCGCAATGCCGTGAACCTCGGCAATCCGCTCCATCGTGAAAGCCGCGCTTGCGATTACCGGCGCGCGTTTTCACTAGAGGCCGAGATCGACCTCACCCGCATCAACGCCCGATACGAAGCCGGAGTTCTGCAAATCCTGCTTCCACACGCCGAGGCGGTGAAGCCGCGGCACATCGCCGTGAGCTAAATCAGCTCTGCGATTTGCACCGCATTCAGCGCAGCGCCTTTGAGGAGCTGATCGCCGACGACCCAAAACGCCAGCCCGTTATCCAGCGCGCAGTCCATGCGCAGACGGCCGACCTGGCAGTTGTCGGTGCCGGCAAGATATAATGGGAGCGGGTATTTTGCCTCGGCGGGTTCATCGAGAATGTCGATGCCCTCCGCCGCTGCGAGGACCTCTCGTGCCGCGGCTACGCTCACGGGTTTTTCAAACTCCGCGCTGACCGCGATCGAGTGCGCCCGATAAACCGGGACGCGCACGCAAGTGACCGATGCCTTGAATGAAGGGTGGTGCATAATGCGCCGCCCTTCGTTCTGCATTTTCATCTCTTCCTTCGTGTAGCCGGAATCGAGGAAACTATCCACATGCGGCAGGACGTTAAACGCGATCTGGTGCGGATAAACGGTGCGCGGAACCGGCAGCCCTGCTGAAATCGCGGCGACTTGATCTTCCAGTTCCTTGATAGCCTGCGCGCCCGTTCCCGAAACGGCCTGATACGTCGAAGCAAAAATCCGCTTCACGCCAAAAGCCCGATGCAATGGAGCCAACGCCATGAGCGTGATTGCGGTCGAGCAGTTCGGATTTGCGATGATGCCGCGGTTCAGCTTGATGTCCGCACCATTCACCTCGGGCACCACGAGCGGCACGTCCAAGTCCAGGCGAAATGCGGACGAATTATCCACCACCACCGCGCCCGCCTGAGTGGCGAACGGCGCGTAGTGCTTTGAAATCCCCCCGCCTGCGCTGAAGAGCGCGATGTCCACGCCGGCGAACGATTGTTCCGTCAACTCCTGCACGGGAATCATCTCGCCCTTGAAAGGAAGCGACTTTCCAGCCGAGCGCGCGGAAGCGAGGAGCGTCAATTTTCCCACGGGAAAATTACGTTTCTCCAGCGTCTTCATCATTTCGATTCCGACAGCTCCAGTGGCTCCAACGATGGCTACATGCATGGCTTTGCTCATAAATAAAAGGGCGCGGAATCTAACGCCCTCCGCGTTCTTGTCGAGGATTGCGTCTTTCGCTGCGCGATTTCGATATACCGGAGAATCTATCGCTCAAACGGGCTTTGCGCGATGGGTTCGCCGCAGAAGAGGCATTTCACTCGCTGGCGGCCCACGGTGCGGTTGCATTTGGGGCAAGGGACGGGCGGGGTTTTAGGCTTTTTGCCGTCGAGTTTTCCGTCCTCGATGTCGATGAGCGTGATTTGTTTGATGAGCTCGTTGTCGTCCATCCCGTGCTTCTCTTTGAGAATCCGCCAGAGGGCCTCGGTGATGAAAAACAATCGTTCCACATGCGCCTGCAACTCCATGACGACGGAGGAATCCGCGACGGACCGGGAGCTGAATGGCTGGGATGAAGCTGAGTCGCTGCGAGGAATATCGAACATGGCGGTAGAATTATTCTGTGGTGAAAAGTTCGCGTTTTAAAACGCCGACGTAGGGCAAATTACGATAGCGTTCCTGATAGTCGAGGCCGTAGCCGACGACAAATTCGTCGTCGATGTCGAAGCCGAAGTAGTCAGCCTCCATCACTTCGTCGCGGACTTTGTTTTTTCGCAGGAGGACGCAGATGCGGACGCTGGCCGGGTTTGCCTCGGCGTGGAGCCGGTTGCAGATGGCGTGGAGCGTTCGGCCGGTGTCGAGGATGTCGTCGAGAATGAGGACGTGGCGGCCATCGACTTCGGGCAGCGAGGTCTGGTCAAAGGTGACGGTGCCGGAGCTTTCCGTGCCGCCGTGGTAGCTGGAGACGCTGAGGCAATCGAGGCTGAGCGGGCGCTGGATGCGGCGGAGGAGGTCGGCCATAAAGAAGAGGCTGCCGTTGAGGACGGCGATCACGGTTAGTTCGCGGCCTTCGTAGTCGGTAGTGATTTGGGCGGCAAGTTCATCGAGCCGGCTGAGGATGGTTTGCTCGTGGAAGAGCGTGCGTTCGATGTCTTGTTCCATGAATTATTGGCGCTCGCTCTCGGGGCGGAGGAAGTCCATTTTGTCCCCGACTTTCTTTCGCTCCCATTCGCTCTCAGCGAGCATCACGTCGTAGGTTTTATCGAGCTCGGCGACGTACACTTTCAGGTAATGACCGCTGTCGGTGATCTTTTCCGTGATGCCGCGGCTGCCCTTTTCGGCGCTCACCACGATGTCGCGGGTTTGCTCGCCGGATTTGTATTTTTCGCGGATGACGCCCGTGAGCATGTTTGGATTTTTCGCGGTGCCGGTGGAGTAAATCGCGGCGCCGATGAAGCCGAGGATTGCGACCAGAATGACCGCCGCTATCGCATAATCGCGGCGGGTCATTCCCGAGACGACGACGATTGGTTTTTTCGGCGGCGGCGGGTTCATGGGATCAGATTGTCAGCGCTGAAGGCGCGCCGAGGGTGCGGTCCCATACGTAGCGTTTCAGGATGACTTTCGCGGTCGCGGTGAGCGGCACTGCGAGGATCGCGCCGAGGAGACCGCCGAGGAGGAGGGACCAAAGGAAGACGGAAAAGATGACGGTGACTGGATGCAATCCGACGCGCTCGCCGACGATTTTTGGAGTCACGAAAAGACCGTCCACCTGCTGCACCACTGCAAAGATGCCGGTGACGATGAGCGGGAAAACCCACCATGCTGCGTTCGACGAAACCATCCACGAACCGCCTTGCACCGATGCGATAATCACTGCGGGAATCCAGCACAACGCGATGCCGAGATAAGGAATGATGCCGAGGAAGCACAGGCCAAACCCGATGAGGATTCCGAAGTCGAGGCCGGCTGAAGCGAGCAGGATGCCCGTGGCCACGCCGTTGATGAGACTGACGATGAGCTGTCCGCGGAAGAACGCGATGAGGTAGCCGTTAATCTCCGTGAGGCAGGAGACGACCTCGTCTTTAAACTCGCTCTTGCGGAGCGGAATGTAGCCCGCCCATCCCTTCGCGATGTGCGGCGATTCTGTAAGGAAATAGAAAAGATACAGCGGCACGATCACGAGCGAGAGCAGGAAGCCGAAAAATCCGAGAAAGCCGCCGAGACTGGCGCTCAAAAACGTCCAGACATTCCGGGCGATCGCCGGGAGCGCATCACTCACCCAGTCGCCGCTCACGACCTTGTGCAAATTTTCTTCCAGATTCTCATCGCCCGGCTGCTTCGTCGCAGCGGGCGCGGGCGCGATAGCAAGATTTGGTGCGCTTTCAGCAGCGGGCCTGGCCGGCGGAGCGACGACCATTTCCTCCACGGGTGCTGCGGGCGATGTCGTCGATGAAGGTGATTCTTCGTCCTTTTTCACGGCTGCTTTCGGGACGGCCTGCTTGGGCAGGGTGAGCATTTCTTCCGGCAAAAGTTTCACCCCATACTGATCGCGCACACCGATGGCAAATTTGGCCACGCCATGCCGGACTTTGAAGCTGATATCGGGAACTTTCGTTGCGAGCTTTACTGTCTGCGTGGAAACGACCGGGATGATCCAGAAAAGGATGCCGATAATTGCCAGCGACGAGATGATAAACACGCCCGTCACAGCGCGATGCCGCGTCGTGCCGAACTTCACCATTCGGGTGACGACCGGCTCCATCAAGTAGGCCATCACCCCCGCAACTGCGAAGGGAACGAGGATGGGCTGCATGAAGGCCATGACCCGCGAGAACACGTAAAGGAACCCCACCGAGACGGCGAAAATCACGGCGATGGAGAGCGCGGAAACCGCGCGCCAGATTACTTTTTTCTGCCAGGTTGTTGGATACTCCGGAGGAGTTGTCATGCGGATGGAATGTTTGTCATGCAGAAGCGCGGCGGCAACTCATAAAGCGAAAAAAGCTTCTATTTTCGGGATTCGGATCGGTGTCTTGCCTTATTTGCCGCCAGCGGATAAAGGAGCGGAGTCATGAAAATCGCATACGCACTTCTCGCCACTGTCGCCCTCGCCGTCACCGCTTCCGCAGAGCCGCCGAAGATTTATTCCATCCCGCTCAAGGATATTGACGGCAAAGATACTTCGCTGAACGCATTCGCGGGGAAAGTCGTGCTGGCGGTGAACGTGGCGTCCCGCTGCGGCAACACGCCCCAATACGAGGGACTCCAGTCGCTCTTCGAGAAGAACAAGGACAAGGGACTCGTGGTGATCGGATTTCCTTGCAACGATTTCGGCAAGCAGGAGCCGGGCACCGAGGCCGAGGTGAAAGAGTTTTGCTCCACGACTTATAAAGTCACCTTCCCGATGATGGGCAAACTTCACGTGAAGGGCCCGGAGCAGCATCCGCTTTATAAAGAGCTCACGACCACGCTCCCCGGCGACGTGAAGTGGAATTTCGGCAAATTCCTCATCGGGCGCGATGGCAAGGTGCTCGCGCGCTTTGAGCCAGGTTTGTCGCCGGACGACGAGAAGATCACGAAGGCCATCGCCGACGCGCTCGCCGCGAAGTGAGCGTCGGGGAGAAGGAACGCCAGCTTATCGAGCGGCTCCAGCTCATCGAAGATCCGCAGGAGCGCCTCGCGGCGCTGATGTCGCGTGCCAAAAAATGGCCCGTTCCGTCGGCGGAGGAACTCGTCGATGAAAACCGCGTGCTCGGCTGCCAGTCGAGGGTCTGGCTCGTGCCGACGATGCAGGAAGGCGTGTGCCGGTTCGCGATGGAGTGCGACGCGCCGATGGTGAAAGGGCTCGTCGCATTGATGTGCGAAGTGTTCGACGGCGGCACCCCTGCGGATGTGGCTGCCACCGAGCCGCAAATATTCGAGACGCTCGGTTTTACGAGGATGGTCACGCCGACGCGGCTCAACGGTCTGGCTGCGGTGCGGGGGCGCATCCGGGAATTTGCTGCGAAAAACTGAAACTTCCTGTTTGCAGGCTGGCGATCAAGGAATACGCTGAGCGGCAGATGTCCAACCTGCCCCGCATCACCGCAACGCTACTCGTCTTCGTCGCAATGTGCCTTCAGGCCTTTGCGCTGCCGAAGCCGCCGCGCCCGCCTGTGCCGAAGCCAAAGCGGCCCGACAACTCCCACCTTTTGTCGAAAGCAGCCGCTGCAAAATCGCTCCTGCTTTCCAAGCAAAACGCCAACAAGGCAGCACTCCTGAAATCGGCTGCGAACTCCGGAAAAGCGAAGCTCCTCTCCGCTCGCAACTCGAATAAAGCAGCACTTCTGCGCTCGAAGAATGCGGGAAAAGCTGCGCTGTTGAAATCCGCCGCGAATGCCGGAAAGGCCAAGCTCCTTTCCGCCCGCAACGCCGGGAAATCTGCGCTGCTCCTGTCGAAAAATGCCGGCAAGGCTGCCTTGCTGAAATCGGCTGCGAACTCCGGAAAAGCGAAGCTCCTTTCCGCATTGAACTCCCACAAATCGGCGCTGCTCGCGTCCAAGAACGCGGGCAAGGCAGCGCTCTTGAAATCGGCTGCCAATGCGGGTAAAGCCAAGCTTCTCTCGGCGCTCAATTCGCACAAGGCTGCGTTGCTCAGCTCCAAGAATGCGGGCAAGGCAGCGCTCTTGAAATCGGCTTCGAATTACCACAAGTCCGCTTTGCTCGCGTCGAAAAACTCCGGGAAAGCGGCGCTTCTTTCCAGTGCGCGCAAGCTGTCGCGGCACAGCCACTCGAACAACGCGCTGCTGCTCCAGGCTTCGCGGCGTGCGCATCATCATCCGGTATTTACCCGCCGTCATTCGCCAAACAACAATGCCGGCGCGAAGCTTTCGCTCGCTTCCCGCGCGGCGGCAGCGGCTTCGCATCAGCATTCGCTTCTCCAGCAGGCGCGGCGTGCGGCGCATAATTTCAAGACCGCGCAACACAACGCCGGGCCGAAATCCGGGAACCAGCAGTTGCTCCTCCAGCAACAAAAAAACACCGTACGGCTCCTTCATACCGCGGCGGCACGGGCCGGCAAGCGCAGCGGGAATAATATTCTCGTGGGAAATCGGCGATATGCGTCGCCGGGTGTGTTCCGCAGTGAAAATATCGAGACGGGAAGTAAGTCTAATGGTGTCGGTCTGGAAGATCAGGGAATCGACGTGGGGAACAGGAGAGAAGCGGACGAACTGGATGATTGGATGACTAATCCCTTTTTCCTTTTCTGGTCCGAAGAGTAGGACGAGTGCCCCTCGTTTTCCGCGATGCGAATCCTCATAGCTCCTGATAAATTCAAAGGCTCTCTCACCGCGCTCGCTGCCGCGCAGGCGATTGAGCGTGGGTTTCGCTCGGTTTATCCGGCTCTCATCGCGGACCTCGCCCCAATTGCCGATGGCGGGGAGGGGTTTGCTGAATCGCTCGGTGCGGCGCTTCATTCCGAGTGGATCACGATCAAAAGCGTGGATGCGCTGGGTCGCAGCGTCGAGGCGCGGTATGCTTGGGTGGCGGAGCAAAAGCTCGCCATCATAGAAATGAGCGAGGCCAGCGGTTTGTGGCGGCTCGCACCGGATGAGCGCGATGCGCTTCAGGCGAATACTTTTGGCACGGGGATGCTGCTGCGCGATGCGGTGGCGCGCGGGGCGAAAAAGATTCTCGTCGGGCTTGGTGGGAGCGCCACGACGGATGGCGGGATCGGTGTCGCGCGGGCGCTCGGGTATCGGTTTATCAACGACGCGGGAGAGTATGACGCGTTGCCGTCCACGCTTGATTTGCTCGCGGCTATCGAGCGGCCTGCGGGGCTCTTGCTGCCGGAAATTATCGCTGCGTGCGATGTGCAGAATCCGCTGCTCGGCGACCGCGGCACTGCGCGCGTTTACGCGGCGCAAAAGGGCGCGGACCCCCACGATATTGAGACTCTGGAATTCGCCATGCGGCATCTTGCGGATGTTTGCGCGACGAGTTTCGGACGGGATTTCCGCGATACGCCTGGCGCGGGCGCGGCGGGTGGGCTGGGGTTTGGGTTGCTCACGTTTTGTGATGCGACGATCCGTCCGGGGTTCGACATTGTTGCGGAGACGATGCGGCTCGATGAGCGAATTGCCGCGGTCGATCTGGTCATCACGGGAGAGGGGCGGCTTGACGACCAGACGCTGGATGGCAAAGGCCCGGCGGGCATCGCGCAGCGGGCTCGTGCAGCGGGGAAAAAGGTCATCGGGTTTGCAGGTGCGGTGGCGGAAGTGGCGGAGCGCTCCGGGATTTTCGATGCGCTCGTCCCCATCGCGGACCGCCCGATGTCGTTGCCCGAGGCGATGCAATCTGCGGCGGCTTTGCTGGAACGTGCGGCGGCTCGGGCGGCGAAATTGATCGCTCTGTAGGATTTTGAGGTTGAATCGCGGGCGCAACCGGACGATTCCCGAAGCGTGGCCAGCATTACGCTATTTCACGCAACGCCTGCGATTCCGAGCCGGCTGGATTTGACGCCAGCGGAAGCGGCGGCGCGGCTGCGTCATTTGCCGGGGCTCGTGTTTTTCGACTCGGCGAAAGCGGACGGCGAATCTCTTTCCATCATCGCCGCATCGCCGGTGGAAATTATCCGCGGTAATGTCGCGACGGACTGGCCGTTGCTCCAGGCTGCGGTCGCAAAGCGGCGAACTGGCGCGGTGCGCGATGACGGGTTGCCGCATGGTTTCGCCGCAGGCTGGATGGGGTATGACGGGGAGTTTTGCTTTGGCATTTACGACGAAGCCCTTTTTTTCCGCCACGGCGTCCAGCAATGGTTCGAGATGGGCGACCTCACTTCGCGCATGGCCCCCGAGCGGCCTGCGCATTGTCAGCGTCCGCAATTTACGCCGCAGAGCAGCCCCGCGGAATTCTGCGCCGCCGTCGCGAAAGCCCAGGAATACATCGCGGCAGGGGACATCTATCAGGTGAACCTCTCGCACCGATTCACCGCTGCGTGGTCCGGCGAGCCGTGGGCGTTTTACGAGGCGCTGCGCCATTACTCGCCCGCGCCGCACGGGTCATTTATCGACCTCGGCGGGCGGACGGTGCTCTCGACGTCGCCGGAGTTGTTTTTGAAACTGAGCGGCCGCTCCATTCGCACGCGTCCCATCAAGGGCACCCGCCCGCGCCGCTCCGACGCGATGGCGGATGAAAAGAGCGCGTTCGATCTGATTACCTCGCCCAAGGAAGTCTCGGAGCTGATCATGATCACGGACCTCCAGCGCAACGACCTCGGCCAAGTCTGCGAATACGGCACCGTCGCCGTGCCCGAACTCCTGAAACTCGAGCGGCACGAGCAAGTCTTCCACCTCGTCTCCACCGTCGAAGGGCGGCTCCGCGCCGGCATCGACCACGCCGCCGCCATCCGCGCATGTTTCCCCGGCGGCAGCATCACCGGCGCGCCGAAAAAACGCGCCATGGAAATCATCGCCGAACTCGAAGCGCGCCCGCGCGGACTTTACACGGGCTCCATCGGCTGGATCGGGTTCAACGAAGAAAGCGCATTTTCCATCACGATCCGCACCGTCATTATCGACGGCGCGGAAGCCTCCTTCCACGTCGGCGCTGGCATCGTGGCCGACAGCATCCCAGCAGCGGAATGGCAGGAGACGCTGGATAAAGCCGCCGGGATTTTGCTGGCGGCGGAGCGCGTTTAGGGGAAGGGACTAAAGGGACGGAATGGACTGACGCATCGGCGTCCTTTTCGTTTTTCTGGTCTCTTTTGTCCTTTTTGTCCCTACGACCCGCTACTCTTTCACACGACTCCCCCAACACAGCGCCAGCCAGCCTGCGAGGAGGAGGAGGCCGCCGATGGGCGTCGCATGTCGGAGGGCGATGCTGCCGGTCGCGCCCATGATATAGAGGCTGCCGGAAAATAGGACGATCCCGGCGAGCATGAGCCGCCATGCCAAGGCGGCGACGGGCTCGCGGAGGGCGATGGCAAGCATGGCGACGGCGTGGATGATGTGATACTGCCCGGCGGTGTGCCACCAGCCGAGTTGTTTGGCGAGCTGGGCGGGGTCGAGATTGGGCTTGAGGGAGGATTCGAGCCCGTGCGCGCCGAGTGCGCCGAGTGCGACGGCGAGGAATCCGGTGACGGCGGTGATGCGAATGCGGTTCATGGGCGGGAGGTTGACGATGGGGCCGTTCGGTGGCAATCGTTCGTGGATGAAACTCACCATTTTGACCGCGCTGTGCCTCGCAACATTCGCTTTCGCCGAAGACGACGGAAAGCTGACTATCGATATCCCGTCCTCCGTGCAGGCGACGATTGCGAAGGAGAAGGGGGAGGCGGGGAAGGTGCGTGAGTTTAAGCGAGTGAATGAATCCGACGGAGCGACATATCTCGTGGGGCTGACGATCGATGGCCAGAACTATGAGCTAACGATGGATGCGGCGGGGCGCGTGATGAAGAAGGCTCTGGAGGAGGACCACGACGGGCCGAAGATGATGAAGATCAAAGAGCTGCCGCTGAAAGTGCAGCAGACCCTTCAGCGGGAGGCGGGCGCGGGGGTGATCGGGGAGGTGGAGAAGTCGGATGCGAAAACGACGTTTCAGACAGAGGTGACGATTGGGAAGAGGAACTACCGGATCATCGTGGATGCGGACGGGCTGCTGGTTTCGAAGGAATACTCGGGCGACGCGGAGGAGAAGTGACGCCGCTGCGTCGCGTGGCGGAGGGGCTGTGGTGCTGGCAGGCTTACGAACCGGCGGTGAAGTGCGATCTCTCGGCCTGCGCGGTGGCGACGCCGGACGGCGTGGTGATGGTGGACCCGTTTCCGTTTGCGGAGCCGCTGCCGTTTGTGCCGGTGGCGGTGTTCCTGACAAATGGAAACCACGCCCGGTGCGCGGATGCGGTGCGGCAGCGATACAACATCCCCGTTTTCGCGCCAGCGGATGCGTCGCTGGAGATCGCGGTGGATGGGGAGCCGTCGATGAGCGGGGTGCAGGTGCAGGTGCTGCGCGTGCCGGGCGCGGGGCCGGGGGAGGTGGCGTATCTTTTCGGGCGGACGCTGTGTTTGGGCGATGCGGTGATTCATTTGGAGTCGCACGGGTTTGCGCTGCTGCCCGAGAAATACTGCACGGAGCCGGGGATTCTGCGTGATTCGCTAAGGAAACTGCTGTCTATGGAGTTCGACATCCTGACGTTTGCGCACGGCGCGCCAATCACGCAGGATGCGCGCACACGTCTTACACAACTCATCGCATGAAACTTCTCGATCTTCTTTCCATCATCGCACTACCGCTGTTCGCGCAGGCCCCGCCGCCCGCCAAGCCCGCCGTCCCCGCGAAACCCGACGTGGCCGCCGAAGTGGAACATCCTGCGCAGACTGCGGAGCTGCCGGAGAAGATCGTGAACCGGTTTTTCGGCTATCTGCAGCGCAAGGACGTGGATACGGCCTACGATCAACTCACCCGTGCGACAAAGATCGCCGAGCGCTCCGATGATGTGAAAACGCTGAAGGCGAAAACGAAGGAGGCAATCAGCGTTTTCGGCGCGATTAGCGGCTACGAAGTGGTGAGCACGAAGACGGTCGGCGAGCGGCTGGTGCGCTACACGATCGTCTCGCTGGGGAAAGAGTTCCCGCTGCGCTGGAGGTTCTATTTTTACAAGCCTGCGGATGCGTGGAAGCTGATCGATATGCGGGTGGATGACCGGCTGGCGGCGATGTTCGACGAGACGGACGAGGACAAGGCGGCAAAGCCGTAATCATTCGTGATCGCTGGCGCACTTCGGTTCATCCGGTTTTCTCATACGGTCTTCGCGCTGCCGTTCGCGCTGGGCTCGATGCTTGCAGCGGCAAACGGGCTGCCGGGCTGGCGTTTGGCGGGGTTGATCGTCCTAGCGATGGTGTTCGCGCGGACTGCGGCGATGACGTTCAACCGACTGGCGGATTGGGAAATGGACAAGCGGAATCCGCGCACGGCGGGGCGGCACAAACTGGTGTCGTTTCGGGGTGCGGTGGCGTTGCTGGCGGCGTCGAGCGCGGCGTTTGAGACGACGACGTTTTTCATCAACCGGTTGTGCTTCTGGCTATCACCGCTCGCACTGGTGATCGTGTTCTTTTATTCGCTGACAAAGCGCTTCACACACGCCGCGCAATTTTTTTTGGGGCTCGCGCTGTCCGTCGCGCCGGTGGGCGCGTGGCTGGCGGTGACGGGTGAGTTTTCGCTGCCACCGCTCGTGCTGGCGCTGGCGGTGCTGCTCTGGGTCGCAGGGTTCGATTTGATCTACGCGACGCAGGATCATGATTTCGACAAGGCCGAGGGATTGCACTCGATGGTGGTAAAACTCGGCGTGCCGCGCGCGCTGGGCCTGGCGCGGGCGCTGCATACGGCGGCGTTTGCGGGGCTGCTGGCGTTTGGGTGGTTCGCGGGGTTGCGGCTCGGCTACGCGGTCGCAGCGGTGGCGATTTGCGGGATGCTGGTTTATGAGCATCGCGTCGCGGCGCGGCTGGATGTAGATGCGGTGAACCGGGCGTTTTTTTTGAGCAATGCGATTGTCGGCGCGCTGTTCGTGACGGGCGTTGCTGCGGACGTGTTTCTGCGCTAAAGGGTCCGCCGATGCAGTTTCCAAAAGTCACCCGCCGTCAGTTTGTTCGCTCGGTCGCGCTCTCTGGAGGGGCGTCGGCGCTCTGGATGCGTTTTGTCGAGCCGTGGTGGATGCGGGACTCTTTTCACACCGTGCCGCTCGGACTCGGCGGGCTGAAATTGCTCCATCTCTCGGACCTGCATGCGGAGCCGATGCCGCTTGATTTTCTCAGCCGCCAAATCGACCACGCCCTCGCTTGGAAGCCTGATTTTATCTGTGTCACGGGCGATTTTATCACCACGAAATACAAGCAATGGGACGCCTACGCCGCCGTGCTCGCGAAGCTCCCCGCCGCTGCGCCGACCTACGCAACGCTCGGCAATCACGACGGCGGACGATGGGCGCGATTCAATGGGTATGCGACGACGGAGAATGTGCGGAACTTGCTGGAGCGCGCGAAGATCCCGCTCCTTCACAACACGCAGCAAGAAATCGACGTGCGGGGCAGGCGACTCAAAC
>JAYSTZ010000719.1:0-6229 GCA_043719365.1 Verrucomicrobiaceae bacterium
GACCTTTGCAAAAAAGTCGGGGTCTTTGCGCGAAAGGAAAAAGCTCAACTCGTGGCACGCGTATTCGCTGTATTTCGCGAGCTTCTCCTCGTCCTTGAGGTTCGGCCATTGCAGCACCCACGCAAACTCCGCGAGATGCTCGTCGCTGCTCAACGTCATGAACAGCGAGTGGATTCCCCCAAGCGTATCGTAAGTCTCCACCTCGCTCGTCAACACGTCCGCGAGCGTGAGCGCCTTGCCCTTCTCCAGCACCGTCACCCCCTTCTTTTGCGCGAACGGTTTTACCGGATCGAGATTCCGCACGAGCCGTTGCTCCGCGAACTTTGTAGGCTGCTCCGCCAGCGCGACGGACCGCCACACCGCGTGTGCCGGGTCCTCCGCGTACACTTGCAAATGCTGCCGGTCTCCGAGCGCCTTGCGCTCAATGCGAACCACGCCATCCTTATCGGGCACAAGGTTGTAGAGCACTGGCGCGGACTCCGCGAGGAAGTCGAGATTCGTCTGCTCCACCGCCCCGCCGCCCTCGGGCTGTGCGGGAGCGGCCATGCGTTTTGCAGCGGACTTCCGCTCGCCCCGCGCTCCTCCCATTGCGCCTGCATCCTGTGCGGCTTTCTGGAGCAGTTCGGCCAGTCCCGTCTCCTGCACTTCCCACGGATTTAGCAGCAACCCCGGACGCGACAGCATATTGCCCGCGAAAATCTTCGCGGAGCGCCGCTCCAAAATATACCGGTATTCGTCCCCGATTTCGCGGCCCGCCGAAAACAGATTCGGCAATTTCGCCGACGCACCTTCCGCACCGCCAAATCGCGAAAAGCCACCGAGTCCGCCGAACAAACTCGTCGTCGGAACGAATCGCGTCGCGGCGATATGCACGCGTGTGAAGGGCGTCACGTTCGCCAGTTTCACGGTGATGAATTCCTTCTCCTCCTTCACTTCGCCAATTTGCAAAGGTGCCGCGTCGCGCTGCTGTAAATTGCGCACCGGACCGAGCAGCCAGCTCCCCACGCGAGTCGCCTCCGTCACACGTACCGACACATCGCGACCTTCGCCGCGCAAGCGCAGCGAATAGTCGCCGGGCCGCAATCCTTCCACGACCAGAAAGCCGTCCTGCACGTTCAGCTTCGCGGCGTGATTCGCCACAAACGTCCCCGCTTTCAGCTCCAGTAGAGAAATCTCCGGCGGCCACACACCGGGCGGCAACGGCAGTTTTACAGGCTCTCCGGCCTTGGTGTTGAGCGTCGCCGGCCACGTCCGGTCGAAATCCTTCAGCGTCCAATCACTCTTGCTCCCGTTTGCCGCGGGAACCGAAATGCGCGCAATGTCGGCGAGCCCGCCGAGCATGATTCGCCCTTTCGCATCCGTCTTCAGCGACACGTTCACCGGCCGGCTGAAATCCTTGCGCCAAAATGTGAACACCACCTGCCGGTCGCGTATCGGCTCGCCGTTCTTCCCCAGCAGTTCGTAAACGTAATCGATCCCGAATTTCGCCAGATGCCCGTCATACGTCGCATCCGATTTATCCATCCCGTTCAGCGTCCATGTGTGCGACGCCGAAATATCGCGCTTCTGACCGCCCTGCGAAAGCACATCCACCTTGCCGGAGAGCGTCACCGTGAGCTTCGCCAGACGCTCGGGCACGGCGAGTTCATGCGTCAAATCCGCATCCGGACGGAGCGCAATGTCCTTCACTTCGCGAGTCGTGGAAATGCCGTCGTGCGTCACGGAAGTGATCGTCAGCTTCGGATCCTGAATCAGCGCGGGATCGAGATGCAACTCGCCGAGCAAAAGCTCCGTGCGCACCGCCAGCGTCGCCTTTCGCCGCGCGAGCAATTGCTCGCGCTCGATGTGAAACTGCGCATCCAGCGCATACGCCTCGCCCGCGTGGTCAAACTGCGTGAGCGTCGCAAAAGTCCCCGCTGCGTCCGAGACGACAAGATTCCGCGAACCCGGCTGCGCACTAAACGGCACGGTGATCGTCCCGGTCTTTTCGTCGCGGACGATCTTCCGTCCATCGACCCAAACGACGGCGTCTTTCACGGGCTCCTTCTTTTCATCCAGCACCGAAATCAACACGCCTCCCGCACCGGTCTGCTGGAGCACCTGGAATTGTCCTACTCGGATCAATGCGCGACTGCTCCGCCCGCCACCGATCAACTCGACCACCCACGCGCCGCGTTTGTCCTTCAGGGTTGGAAACCTGAATATTTTACGAGTCCGTTTGAATGGACCGGTCTCGATGGTTTCAGTGCCCTCGCTGTTCGCCACGAGACCGTCCAGATTCATGTCCGTGTTCAACTGACGCTGCTGTGTCTGGAAGAAATTGAGCGTGTTTATCTCGTAGATCTTCACGAGCACCTTCGGGGTGTTCTTCAAAATCACATCAAACTGAACTTCCTCCCCGGGCATTGTGAATTGGGCATTCGTCGAGGGAAACTCGATATCCACACGGTCCTTCAATTGCTGAAATTCCGTCGGCGAGAGAAGCGAAGCCCACCGCTCGGGATTCCCGAATCCATTGGTGATCATCGCCTCGGCAAATACCGGCTTCAGCCAGGAATCGCGCACCCATTCCGCGTATTTTTCCCACGTCGCAGCAGCCGGATTCTCGGCGGCTGTCTTAGCGAAGACTTCCAGAAAATACTCACGCACGAGAGGTTCGTCATTCCCGATAGGACGCTCCATCACCAGCGCCTCACCGAGGCCCGCATTGAAATCCACGGCCCCTTCCCGCTCCAGCTTGCCCGCAAGCCACTTCTCGTTCACGTATCCCATCTGACGCGGCAATTTTAGATAGTCCAAAAACCGCGCGGCGTCATACACGCCCTTTTTCCGGTCGTGGTCCAGACGACGATAAAGCACGCCCGCCTTCAGCGTATTGAAAGCCGGCGGCAGCGTCTGGACATACGCCCAGGCACGGTCCAGCCACGCCTCCCGCGCAGCCACATCAAACTCCACGTCCTCATCCGCACCCGGCGCGAGCTTGCGCAGCTTCGCAAAGACAAACGGCGTGTAGCCTTTCAAGGTCGGCACGAGCTCCGCGAGCGCGTCGAGCTGCTCGGGAAGCAACGCCCGGTGAATCGCAAACTTCCCGAAATCCGAGCCCTCGCTCGCCTTCAACTCCGCCGCAATAAACTCAACGAGCCCCTTCACATCGGGCCGCTGAAGCTTCTGCAGGAGCGCCTGTCGCTGCTGCGGCTGAAGCTTTGCAGGCTGCGACACGAGCCGCTCCAGCGCATTCTGCGAAAGGGAGTCCAGGCTCATGTCGTTGCCCAGCGCATCGGCCTCGAAAACCGCCAGCGACACCGCCGCCGGATCGAGTTTCTCCGGCAGATTCGGAGCCTGGTCGCGCACTTCTTTTTCGTGATCAAAGTGCAAATTCAGCCGCTCTTTCAAATACGCCAGCGTCCCTTTCGCATCCTTGTCGTAGTCGAGCAGCGCCTCCCGATTCAGGATCGTCCGACGGCGTTCGTTTTCATCCGGAAACCGCTTCGCCCATTGCGCAAGAATGTCCGCGAGCTTGGCCTCGTCGCGCGTGTTCTGATAATGCAACGCGTGGAAAAAATAGTAGTCCTCCGAACCCGGAACCAACTCGCCGAGCACCTTCGCACGATCCGGAGCCAGCGCGAATTTCTCGATGAAACCGAGTTCGTTTTCCGCCCAGGAGTGGTAAGACATGACGAGCGACGTTAAGCTGGCGAGCACGACCGGCAAGTAGGAACGAGTGTTCATAAAAAAAGGAGTGATTGTGTTGAGCGCAACGAATCATGGAACACAGCCTCCCTCGAAGCAATGCCACAACCGCCGCACAATCAATGACGGCTAGGACCCAGCGAATGTTAGAAGATTCGCGTTCGTTCCGATTGTTGCAGGCCACGCAAAATGGGGACGCTCATCGGCGGCTCGCCGCTCGGTGTCCGCCTGTCGGAAACGACCCTACGAACTCTTGCCCGTGCTCGCGGCTGAACAAAAAGAGGTAGAGAAATTGTGCTGATAACGCGGGCTAGCGCCGGCCGCCGCCAAAGAAACTGCCAAGAACTCCCCGCATAAAGGAGCGGGCAGCTTGATTGACCGCACCTTTCGCGGCGCTCTCCATCAGACGTCCCATGGCGCTCGGCTTGTCGGCCGTGCGTTTGTCGGCAAGGGCCTGGGCTGCCCTGGCTTTCGCTTCGCGCTCGGCGACTTCGGCGCGGAGCTTTGCCATCCGCGCGTCGGCTTCCGCGGCGGCCATCTCTTCCTTGATGCTACGGGCCGGCGCTGGCTGCGCGCTCATGGCCTGGGCGAATGAATTATCGGCTGCTGCTGCAACCGGAGCGGCGGCGGCACCGGACTGATTGCGGGCCGCTGCGCGGGCGCGGGCAGCGGCGATGGCGTCGTAAGGCTGTCCGGCCAGCGGGGCTGCGGCTCTTGGCGCGGCAGCCTGCGGGGCCTGGCCGGAAAGAATCTCGAAAGCGCTCTCGCGGTCGATTCGGGTTTCGTAGGTGCCGAAAAGCTCGCTGCCTTCGATCAAGATTCCCCGCTCTTCGTCTGTGAGAGGAGCAAGATCGCTCACGGGCGGAGCGATGAACGCGCGCTCCACCATTGCGGGCGTTCCTTTTTTGTCGAGTAACGACACGAGCGCTTCACCGACCGAGAGTTCGCTGATGGCTTTTTCGACGTCGAGCTTCGGATTAGCCCGGAATGTTTCCGCAGCCGCCTTGACGGCTTTTTGGTCGCGGGGAGTGAAGGCGCGGAGGGCGTGCTGGAAGCGGTTGCCGAGCTGCCCGAGCACTTTGTCCGGGATGTCGAGCGGGTTCTGGCTGACGAAATAAATACCGACGCCTTTGCTGCGAATGAGCCGAACGACCTGCTCGACTTTTTCCTGCATCGCAGCGGGGAGATCGCCGAAGAGCAAGTGCGCTTCGTCGAAAAAGAACACGAGTTTTGGCTTATCCACATCGCCCATTTCCGGCAGCCGCTCGAAGAGCTCGCTGATGAGCCAAAGCATGAACGCCGCGTATGTGCGCGGGGCAGACATGAGCTGCGAACCGTCGAGGATATTGATCACTCCACGCCCGTCTTCCGCAGTGCGAAGCAGGTCGTTCAAATCGAGCGCGGGCTCGCCAAAGAAGTCTCCGCCTTCGCGCTGGAGCGCAAGCAACGAGCGCTGGATCGTGCCGACGGTCGCCGTGGCCACATTGCCAAATTTCGTCGTGTATTCCGCAGCATTCGCGGCGACGTGCTGGAGCATTGCCTGAAGATCCTTGAGGTCGAGCAGCAGCATCCCTTCCTCGTCCGCAATGTGAAAGACCACGTTTAGCACACCTTCCTGAGTTTCGTTCAGATTGAGCAGCCGCGCGAGGAGAAGCGGCCCCATGTCGGAGATGGTCGCGCGCACGGGATGTCCCGTTTTCCCAAAGACGTCCCAGAACGTGACAGGGAATCCGTTCGGCGTGATTTCAAGGCCAAGTTGGTCGGCCCGTTCGATAACTTTAGGGTGCGTACCGCCGGGCTTGGCGAGCCCGCCGAGGTCGCCTTTTACATCTGCGAGAAATACCGGCACTCCGATGGCGGAGAAATTTTCCGCAAGGACCCGCAGCGTGATCGTTTTGCCGGTTCCGGTCGCTCCGGCGACGAGACCGTGGCGGTTGGCCATTTGCGGCAGGAACAGACATTCGACGTTTCCTTGTGCGATGAAGAAGGGCTCAGTAGGCATAATTTTTTGAAGGATAGCGGTTTGGCTTCGCGAGTCTAGCGCGAGAATGCGTTCACTTCAGCAGCAACCGCGCGACGGCGTCTTCTTTCCACGACTCATCGGTTGCAAGCTTCAGAGCGGTTTCGTAATGGCGGCGTCCGTCTTCGCGCCGACCTTCTGCATCGGCGACCCGTGCAAGCCAGTAATGCGTGGCGGCGCTTTGTTTCATACCCTCGAGTATCCTGCGGGCTTCGGCATACGCGCCCGCAGCAAAAAGCTGCGAACCTAAATTGAGCGATGCTTCCGCATGGCCGGGTTCCACAGCCAGGATGGAACGAAACTCTGCGATGGCTTCCGCGTTTTTCCCCATCCGTGCAATGACGACGGCGCGGGCGCAACGGGCCTCGATATTGGTCGGGCCGAGAGTCAGGGCCGTGGTGTAGTATTGGTAAGCCTCCGGAAGGCGTCCCTCGCGCGCCATCGCCCAGCCGGAGAGCTTTTGCGCGACGATGCTGTCCGGCGAGACTGCTGCGGAATGCGTGGCGAGCGCGGTGGTAT
>JAYSTZ010000720.1:0-6223 GCA_043719365.1 Verrucomicrobiaceae bacterium
TGCCGCCGGTGTGGTGCTGCTTTTCACACTCGCCCAACATCGCCTTGAGCTTCTCGTAGGTCTGCGGCTCGTCGTGCGACCCGTGGCAAAAATGGATGCGCTCCTCGAACTTCGCCCAAAGCGCCGCGTCCACTTTCCGCGTGGCAAATTCCGGCAGCGCATCACGCAATTGCTGGATAAAAACCTCGCGCGTCCACTCGCGCCGCGCGACGCCGATGATGGCGAAGTCGTCCGGCAGGATGCCGTCCGCCGCGAGGTTGTAGAGCGAAGGGATGAGCTTGCGCCGCGTGAGGTCGCCCGACGCGCCGAAGATCACGATGGCACAAGGCCCGGACGAACGGACCGCACCGCGAGCGGCGAGAAATTTCTCCCGGCACTCGTCGCTGCAAAAGTAAAACGTCTGCCCGCCGCGCTCCGCGCGATGAGCGGAGTCCGGCTCGACAGTCATTCCGCATATTGGGTCTTTCATTTAGTGAGGTTCGAAATGCACGCCCGCGCTTCCCCCGCTGCCGCCATCGCCGCACGAGTGATGAGTGCGTTCGTCGTTCACAGCGGCGAACCCCTCTGTAACTCGGAGCGAGCTTCCAGCGTGCGCTGGCTGGATTTTGCGGAATCACCCATCACCAAGATAATCGGCGCACACCGGAGTCTTGGCCTTGCGCCCGCTGCGATTCGCGCGATCAGCCCTCCGGCTGCTCGACGTCTTTCGGCTTCAACTCGGGCGAGACGGGCACGACCTCGACGGGCCGCTCAGTCGCCGCGAAAATCTGCTTCCCGTGCTCTTTCACGAAAGCCCACGGAATCTTCGGATTGTTGATGTCCTTGCGTCCATCCGCGTGCCACTTGGTTTCCCACTTCGTGAAATACGGCTCCAGTTGCGCAGGCTCCAACAGGTAAACGGCCTGAAGCTCGATCCCCTCGTAAGCGGCGAAACACCATTTCACCTGCCGATATTTCGCGAGAATCACCGGGTTCATGTGATGATGCGTCGAGAAACTGCGCGTCAGGAGCGTGTTCACCGACTTCAGTTCGTATTCGTTCCCCTCGTCGTCTCGCGCATCGTTTCCCTCTCTGCCGGGAATGACCGTCAGTCCGGTGATCAAAACAAGCTGGAGCAGCTTGCCACCGTTGTCCTGAAAGATGTCACCGATGCCGTGTTTCGACGCAAGTTCCTGATACTTCCGAATGCTGGGAAAAATCGCCTCAAGAACCGCTTTGTCCGGGTGCGACTTCATTCGCGTGGCGTGTCGAGCAAGGTTTGAATCGTGCAGCCCACCCCCGCCGCCAACTTCTCCATGTTGTCGATAGAGACATTCCGCTCACCACGTTCGACAGAGCCGATGTAGGTGCGGTGAAGGTCCGCCTTTTCGGCCAAATCTTCCTGCGAAAGACCGAGCGCCTCCCGAAGGCGGCGAAGGTTGATTCCAAACGTATGACGGGCGCTTTTTTTTCTACTCACGGCAATCCACGCTAGACAGCATGATGCTTTTACGACTACAGACTTAACGTAGCATTTCACCTTACCGATGACTTCTTCACCGTCTTACACCACCGCGCTTGGAGCCGCTTATCAGGGTGACTCCCTTCGCTTGATTTCTGAGCTGGAGGACAACAGCGTGAACCTCGTTTTCACCAGCCCACCCTTCGCACTCCAGCGGCAAAAAGAATACGGAAACTGCGACGAAAAAGACTACGTGGACTGGCTCATGCAATTTGCGCGGCTCGTGAAGCCCAAGCTCCGCGACGACGGCAGCTTCGTCCTCGACCTCGGCGGCGCGTATCAAAAGGGCGTCCCCTCCCGCAGCCTTTACCCGTTCCGCGTCCTCACCCGGTTTTGCGACGAGCTGGGCTACCTCCTTGCCGAGGATTTCTACTGGTTCAACCCCTCCAAACTCCCCAGCCCCATCGAGTGGGTGAACAAGCGGAAACTCCGCGCCAAAGACTCCGTAAACACCGTCTGGTGGTTCTCAAAAAACCCGTGGCCGAAAGCCGATGTCTCCAAAGTGCTCGCGCCCTACAGCGACCGCATGAAAAAGCTCATCGCCGACCCCGCCGCCTTCTATACCCCAAAGAAACGCCCCAGCGGACACGACATCGGCACTGCGTTCGCCAAAGACAACGGCGGCTCCATCCCCTCAAACCTCCTGCAAATCCCGAACTCAGAATCCAACGGACAATACACCTCCGGCTGCAACACCGTCGGAGCCAAACAACACCCCGCCCGCTTCCCGGAGAAACTGCCCGAGTTCTTCATCCGCTTCCTCACCGACCCCGGCGACCTCGTCCTCGACATTTTCGCCGGCTCCAACACCACCGGCGCAGTCGCCGAGCGGGAAGGTCGTCGCTGGCAGAGCTTCGAGCTGGACCTCGATTACGTCGCCGCCTCCGCGTTCCGCTTCATTGACCGAGAAACGCCCCCCGCCACCATGCGCAACATGTATCAGCGCATCCTCCACCGCGAAGAAATTGATGTAGCCGCGCAAGGCTCGCAGCTCAGCATGTTTGAGTGCCCGCCGCAGGCGTGATTCTCCTTCGGTTACGCCAAAGTGCCGCTCATCAGTGCTTGTATCAGTAATCCAAGCTCCACTGGTGCGCCCGGTGGACGAATGAGTAGTTTTTCGGGGAGATACTTCGAGTGGGTTTGTTGCAGGTATTCCCTGCCTGTGTCGCGGTTGACTTGGTAGTTGAGCCGCTTCTGGTAGAAGGCCAGCCGTGCCCTGCACTCAGCAAGGATTTGATTCCACGGTTTCACCCAAAGGCGCATCCTGCCGTCATCGGAGGCCCAAACGATGCCTTCGGTTCTCCCATGCTGCTTGGCCATGTTTTCTGCCGATTTTGATACCTCGGAAGAAACGGCCCAGAAGTCCCACTGAATATTTAAACCTTTGAATCTTGGGTCTTCGTCCACAGCCGTTGCGTAAGACATCAACTGACCAATCACCGCAGGGTCAATCGGCACTTTGGGAGCCTTCAACTCAATAACCAAATGGTGAATCTTCGACTCACTGGGCTGCGGAATCCGCCGTGAAAGCATTATGTCCACAATCCCCACGCTGCCATCTTCTCGTCGGACTGGCGCAAGTTTCCCCGGTTCTCGTCCAAGCACTTTCAAGTGCTTCTCCAAAACCGTGGTCAATCCTTCGTCATCCACTGAGAGGTTGTATTCCTCGCCGAAAATCCAAGTCTCCGATACGAGAATTCGATGAAGCTGGGTCCGTTCTTTCAAGACATCTACCGCAACGTCGTCGAAAGCGAGGTGCTCCAATGCAGCGAGAAAATCGAGCCGGTCAGCGACAGTCTTCGATGCCTCAATAATCGCCGATAGAGTTGTTCGTTTTAGTAGGTTTGTTAGCTCTTCTTGTTGTTCTTTTGGTAATCCGAGGACGCTTTGAATGATGCGCTGTAAAGACTCGGGATTTTGCTGAAGTGCCAGTTTTACGAGAGTGAACGTGAACTTCTTGCTGGCCTTGGATGCACCACTAAAATCCTCAAGATAGGAACTGATGTTTACAGCGCAAACGTCAAACACCTTCCGTTCCGCTTCTTCCACTGGTGACTTTGGCTCTTCCGAATAAGGGTAAACATTCTCGGCCTTCCATTGAGCCACCAGCGAAGCTGCCTCCTGAAGACTTCTCTCGGCGAAATGCGCCCGTAATTGAAACTTTGCGTCGTCGAGAAGTTTGTTGAGTGGTGGATGGATGTCGCCGTCCCCAAAAATCAAGAATCCTTCTTTATCGAGTTCACGGACGAAATTGCTCTTCAAATATGCAGTGAATGTGAATCCCGGTGCCTGAATTCCTGGTTTTACTTTAGCGAGTGCCACTCCGTTTTCGTCGCAAAGGTAGAGAGCCCGTTCGGCATCGGTGAGCCACTCTATTACGGTTATTTGGCTCGTGACAGTTTTCCCCGGCGCTACCTCAATTTGCTTTGGTGGGAGTTCATCCTGTCTTTTCTGAGCTTTTTTCGGGTCGAGTGAGTCACCCTCATAGACAATTCTCACGCTACCGTATTGACTCAGGTATATCGCAAACTCTTCGGTCAATCGAGCCGCAGCTTCGTCGTCCGCAAGACTACGCGGCTCGTTCGGAAATTCGGTAATTGCCACGACTGTGCCCAGCTTCCCACTGGATTTCTCCGGCTCGGACGCATGGAACAACGTATCTGAACCGGTGCTACCAAAAATGGTATAGCTTTGGCGTCCGCTACCGTTCGCTTCGTAGCATGTCTTCCATTCCACAGAGTTTCCCAAGGAAAAGGCTCGGAAACGGCCTTTTCCGAACTTTCCGTGGATGCTGCGCTTATTTCGCTTCGTGAGCGTCTGGTTCCGCTTCCAAGAACCGCCGAGTTTTCCGAAAGCGAATGGCGTATCATCGTGCGGAATACCGTCTCCGTCATCGGTCACAATGACGGCATCAATGGCCCCAAGGCCGTTGCGTCGTAGCTCTACAGTCACTTCATCGGCATCTGCGTCCAAGCCGTTCCAGATTATTTCAGCAACCGCATTCAGTGGACTGCTGGACTTCATGAGCAACGCCAGATGATCGCGTTCAGCACTAATTGGGATTGGTTTCATTTGTCTCTGCTGGTTTTAGGATTTCGGCGGTTCTTCTCGCAAGATATATGAGTCTTCTTCCACCAACCCGGTGCGCTCAATCTTACCGGTGAGAGCGTTGCGCACCTGTGCGGGGACACATTCGTCGAGCAGGATTTTCACGCGGCGGCCTGATGCTCGATGTCCTCCTGGCTGCAACGCAAAACTGAGACCGCAAGCTCGCGTGTCACGGACGGGAAGGATTCGAGGAAGTAGTCCAGTGGCAGATTGTCCGCGAGGTAATCAAACAAGGTCTTAACGGGAACACGGGTGCCCTTGAAGACTGGCGTGCCGCCGAGGATGTCGGGGTCAATGGTGATCAGATTTACTGCGTTCATGCGGGCAGGATAGCGCACCTGAAGCCGGTCTGTAAAGCACCGCACCCTTCTCTACGAATGAGCATCTGGGCTCAGTGATGTTTGTAAAAGCCGACGCCTTTGATGTCGTTCCACGAGGTTGTTTGATGGCAGAGGAAGCATTGAGTTACCTCGGCCTTCTCCACGCCGGCGGTCGTCATGGAGACCATTTTGAAGTGCATCATGTAGTGACTTGGCGGGGCTTGGTGGCATTGGGCGCAGGATTGTGAGGCGGGTGACGGGTGGCGGAACTCGGCGATGGTCCATTTCGCGGTGGCGTGGCATTGCGCGCAGTCCGCGCCGAAGAGGCCGCGATGGCGGTCTTTCGTCGAGTGGCAGGCCGCGCAGTTTAGCTGCGATTCGGCGCGCTGGAGTTGCGGTGCGTGGGGGGCGGTCTGCTTCATCCAAGCGGCGAGGGCGGTGAGTTGCGGGTCGTGCGCGGGGGCGGACTTCTGCGCTTGGTTTAGGCCGATGTGCGCTAGGGCGGCGTGGTCCATTTTCGTCGTGCTCGGGATGCGGCCTTGGTGTTCGAGATGGCAGGCGGAGCACGCGCTGATTTCCGCGTGAAAGGCGCTGGGCTGGCGGGCGAGGACGGTCTTGTTGTCGGCGTGGCAGACGATGCAGTTCTTTGCCTCGACGCCTTTCACCGGCGTGTGGCACGCGGCGCAATTATTGGCGAGGAATGCGTGTGGCTGCGATAGTTCGCCGGGCGCGACCATGTGCTGCCAAGAGGCGGGTGAGAGTGCTGCGTGCGCCGTTTTATCGGGATGGCGCGGGGAGAAGATGAAGAATGCGAGCGCGAGCAGGACGAAGGTGAAGGCCGCGAAGAGCAGTGCTTTTGTGAGGCTCATGATGACCACCTCAGTCCGAAGTAAATCCCTGCCCAAATGTGCAGCCCGAGTAGGACGTAGAAGAGCAGGGAGAGGATGATGTGGAGCTTTAGCGCGAGGCTGAACCAGCGTTTGAACAGCTCGTGAGTGCGCACCGCGTACTCGAGATCCGCGACGGCTTCGGCGGTGCGGGTGACTTCGCCAGTGGGGCCGCCGGGTGAAAGATCGATCCCCAAGTTTGCCATCGCAGCGATGAGGAAGGGGGCCTGCGGTGGTGTGCTCTGTTCCGCTGGGAGGTTCTCAAGCACGCCCCATGCGTGGTCGAGATCACCACGCGCAGTTTGCAGCAGGAGCAGCTTATCTTTTACCTCCTGATTGACGTAGGTGAGCAGGTAGCGAACGGCATACCCGCTCACGACGACGAGCAGCATCACGGCGGTGAGCGT
>JAYSTZ010000073.1:0-4670 GCA_043719365.1 Verrucomicrobiaceae bacterium
ACTTCCCATTGCTCGTCGGTGTACGGCTTCGTGACGCGGGGTGATTCGTAGATGCGTGCGACGCTCATCTCGTGATGCAGTTTGCTCTCGCACTTGTCCGTCGCACCGGTGATCGGCGCAGCATTTGCAGGCTCGGGCGTGCAGCTCAGCGGGATGTGTCCTTCGCCTGCGAGCAAGCCACTCGTCGGGTCAAATCCGATCCAGCCGGCACCCGGCAGATACACTTCGCACCATGCGTGGAGATCGGTGAAATCCACCTCAGTTCCGCTTGGTCCATCGAGCGATTTCACGTCGGACTTTAGCTGAATGAGATATCCGCTGACAAAGCGCGCTGCGAAGCCCATGGAGCGAAGCAACTCAACGAGCAGCCAGCCCGTATCCCGGCAAGAGCCCGTGCATTTTTCCAGCGTCTGCTCCGGCGTTTGCACACCCGGCTCCAGCCGGATGGTGTATCCGATTTTGTGCTGAAGCCGCTGATTCACATCGACGAGGAAATCGATCGTCTTCGCACCCTTCTTTAAATAGACGCCGAGCAGTTCATCGACGAGCCCCAGCAGGCGCGGCGTGGGCTGCGGCAGTTCCATGAAAGGTGCGAGTTCCTTCGCCAGTGCGGCATCGTACGCAAACGGGAAAATCTCCGCGGATTCATCGATGAAAAAGTCGAACGGGTTGTGAACCGCCATCTCCGCGACGAGCTCCACCTCCACAGCAAACTCCGTCATTTTGTCCGGGAAAACGAGGCGAGCGTTCCAGTTAGAAAACGGGTCCTGCTGCCAGTTGAGGAAAGGTTTTCCGCCGACAATCTTTTGCGAGTAGCTGAGAATTTTCGTCCGGCAATGCGGAGCCGGGCGCAGCCGCACTACATGCGGTCCGTGCGCGACCGGGCGGTCGTAGGTGTAATGAGTGCGATGAGTAAGAGCGACGTGAATGGCCATGAAATGATGTTTCTAGCCAGTCGTCCGGAGACCGCTGGCGATTGCGTTGATGCTGAGCAAGAGGTCTGGAAGGAGTGCGGAAGCGGCGGATTCGTTTTCCTCCGCACGAAGGCTGCGCCAGCGTCGGAGAAGGGCGATTTGCTGGAAGTGCAAAATGCGAAGTGCCTCGGCGCGGAGGCCCAGCGTCTTCGACATGCGCGGGCGGCGGGCGGACATGGCACCGCCGCGGAGTCGATCGAGCATTTCGCGGGTGAGGTCCCACTCTTTGAGCAGCATGGCGAGCATTGGTTCGCGCACTTCAGGCTGCTCGACGAGGCCAGCGTAGGCGATCATGAGTTCGCGGTCGGCGCTGGCGATGGAGGCCTCGATATTCGTGATGACGTAGTGCAGGAACGGCCAGCTTCGCAGCCCGGCGGCGAGTTCGGTGAACTCGGGTTCCGAGAGCGATGCGAGCGCGCTGCCGACGCCGAACCAGCCGGGCACGTAAAAGCGCGCCTGGTTCCACGAGAAGACCCACGGAATGGCGCGGAGGTCGGCGAGGCTGGGCTTTCCGGTGCGCCGCGAAGGACGCGAGCCGATGCGGCTGTGCTCCAGCGCGTCGATGGGTGTGGCCTGCCGGTAGAAGCTCAGAAAGTCCGGTGCATCGAGCAGACCGCGATAGGCCACGCGGCTGGATGCTGCGAGCTTTTCCACGAGCGGGGTGAGCGGATGCGGTGCGTGGATTTCACCACGATGCAGGCACGTTGTCGCAGTGACGCCGGCGAGCAGTAACTCAAGGTTGTATGCGGCTGTTGTGCGGTTCGCGAATTTCTGCGCGATGGTTTCGCCCTGCTCGGTGAGGCGGATGTCGCCGGTGAGAGAGCCATGCGGGAGTGCGTCGAGAAAGCGATGCGTAGGACCCGCACCACGGCTCACCGTTCCGCCGCGACCGTGGAAAAAACGGATGCGCACGCCGGAGTCTGCGCCCACTGCTGCGAGCTGCGATTGTGCGCGATGGAGAGCCCACTGACTGGCGAGAATTCCCGCATCTTTGTTACTGTCGCTGTAGCCGACCATGACTTGCTGCGAGATCGGGGCGCGGTCGCGCTGGGATTGAAAAATCTGGCTTCTTCGCGTGACAGGCTCGGCCAAAAACAGCCGCAGCATTTCAGGTCCGCGCTCCAAGTCGTCCGCCGTTTCAAACAGCGGGACCACGGGAAGAAGGCACACGATTCCCTCGGGGAAAGCGCGGAGCAAACCGGCTTCACGGGCGAGAATGTAAACGACGAGCAAGTCAGACAGTCGCCGCGTCATGCTCACAATAAGCGCGCCGATGCCATCCGCGCCGTAGGTCGCGATATGATTTGCGAGCACGCGATAGCATCCGAGCACGGCATCAGCCTCGGGCCCGGCGCTGGCGCTCATGTGCAAGAATGGACGAGGCGAACGCAGCTCGCGCTCCAGAAAACGCAGACGTTCCGGCTCGCTCCATTCCTCCCATTGGCTGCCGTCGATGCCCGCCGCACCGACCAGTTGAATGAGAGCCTTTGCGTGAAATGCAGAGTTTTGCCGGACGTCGAGTCGAGCCAGGAAAAAGCCGAAGACTTCCAGTGCGCGGCGGACGGGCTCCACGTCAGCCTCGGCGAGACGTTGAGCGCCGGCCTCGACGAGCAGCCCGTGTAAAAGCGCGATGTACGTCGCGAGTTCGGAAGCATCTCGATAAAACTCTGGGCCGTTGCGCAATTGAGGGAGTTGGCCGGGCGTGACGTTGAGTGGCAGTCGCGCGATCATCAGTTCGACGAACTGCCGCCACGGCTCTTCGCCAAACTGCATGAGAATCGGCGCGGCCATGTCCCCGAGCGAATTGGCGAGCCGCCCAATGGCTTCGCGCAGCGATTGCGGCGGAGTCTGCATCCAAGTCGTGAGCGTGAGTTTTTCCGCGAGCGCGGTGAGCCCGCGATGATGCACGAGCAGCGCGTTTGCGCGGAGCCGCACGAGGGTTTCTCGTGTGACTTCATCGGTCACGCCGGGGTGCCCGTCCCGGTCGCCGCCGACCCATGTGCCAAAGCCGAGCTTGGGCAATGCGCCCGGCAGACGCAGCGGCGCGGGGTCGAATCCCGATTCGCTCCAAGTCAGGCGGATGCGCTCGTCGAGGAGCGGCAACACTTTCGGGAAAACGTCACGAAGATAGTTCAGCACATTGCGGCGCTCGTCGGTGAGCGTCGGCTTTTCCAGCAGGATTTCGCCCGTGCGCCAGAGCCGCTCCAGCGCAGCCTTGATGGCATTCCCGTGCCGCTCGCGCGCCGTGGGAGTGTGGACGTTTTTGCGGTTTTGCAGCAGAGCAAACAGCGTGCGGTGATGGTCCAAAACGGTGAGCCGTTTTGCCTCGGTGGGATGCGCCGTGAGCACGGGTTCCACGCGGATTTTCGGCAGCACGCCGGCGATTTCCTGCTCGGAGATTCCCGCTGCTTTGAGCCTCGCGAGTTGCGCGCCCCACAGGCCCTGTTCGGCCTCGATGCCCTCGCCGTCTTCGCGCAGTTCGCGCATTTCCGCCGAGGCGTTTTCCTCGACCATGTTGAGGAGCTGAAACGCGACGGAATAGGCCAGGCCGAGGCGAGGCGGCAATTCAGCGCCGACATCATCGTCCAGCAGCGCGGCGGTCCACGGCAGATGTTTCGCGAGGTCTTCGTGGCCGAGGTCGCGGAGAACCTCCGCAAATGCGGACATCAATTCTCGTAAGTCGCGGTCGATTTGCTCAAAGCCAATGGCAATGTAATCAGGCTTGGTCATAAGCGTATGGACTACTTAGCGGACAGCCGAGATCGACTGCTGCTGTTGCATTTCCTGCTGGACGAGTATCTCGTCTTCGAGGGCGACGAACGGTTGGAAGATGTATGCGTTGAAAAGCTCGGCGCCGATGTTGTTGAACCGCAGTTGCAGCAAGTCCATGTAGTCATGCACTCCGTGCGCGAGCACGTCATCAATGGAGCCATACTCCAGTTCCGCGAGGAGGCGTCCACTGAGCTTCTCCGCTTCGTTGCTAAAGCGCCGATCGCGCACGCCGGAAATGGCGCGAAGGGCATCGTCGAACTTCTCGATGCAAAACCGAACGCTGCGCGGAAACTCTGCGCTGAAGAGCAAAAACTCCACCGCCCATTCGGGCCGGACTTCCGCGCCGTAGGCGGCCTTGTAGGCATCCCACGCGGAGCAGGAGCGGAGCACCGCGCTCCAGTCGAGAGCATCCCGTTGCGTCACGTTTACCGGTGCGCCCTTCTCGGGAAATGTCGAGTGACGCACGTCGATGATGCGCGTGATTTTATCCGCCCGTTCGATGAACTTTCCGGCCTGCATAAACTGCCAGCCTTCATCGTGGACGAACGTCGCGTAGATGAGCCCGAGCAGCAAAAGACTTCCGTTTTTGATGTGGGAGAAAAACTCCGCCGGGCTGTGCGCCCAAAGCTGGCGCGCGTCCGATGAGCGGAGCCACAGATAGATGCGGTTGAGCTCCTCCCAGAGTTCCACGGTGATTTGGTCCCGGACCATGCGCGCATTTTCGCGAGCTTGGGCGACCGAGCTCACGATGCTGTTGGGATTACTCGCGTCGAAGACAAGAAACTCTGTCACAGCCTGACCTGTGGCGCGGGAATACTTCGCGAGGAAGTCCTCTTCGTCGCCGGTGGACTGGACGATGGGCATCCAGTGTTCGGCGAGCGTAGAGTCGTCTAAGTTTCGGAAATCGAGTAGTAGTTGAAGATT
>JAYSTZ010000721.1:0-6221 GCA_043719365.1 Verrucomicrobiaceae bacterium
CCAGATGCTTTCGACATTCACGACGACTGTGAGGAGTAACGTCGATCTGATCATCGATCCCGTCGCTGCTGCGAAGGCAAAGGCCGAATACGATAAGAAGCGCGCCGATTTAACCGCGGCAGTCGCCGCCTACGAAGCGGGACTGCGCCCGAAATTGGACGAGTGGATCGCGAAGGCCGAACTGCCGAAAGGTGCGGTGCAAATTGCGAAGCTCGATAGCATCGTATCGAAAGGCGGCGCGACATTTACGGACCTCAAAGACGGCTCATGGCTCGCTGCCGGGGCGAATCCGAAGGACGATACTTACACACTCACGACGACGACCGACGCTCGCAGGATTACGGGAATCAAACTGGAGGCGCTGACGCATGAGTCGTTCAAATCAAAGGGACCGGGGCGCGCTGGGAACGGGAATTTCGCGCTGAGTCGTATCACGGTTTCCGCCACTCCGCTGAAAGGCGGCGATGCGCGGGAAGTGAAGCTCGTTGCGGCGGAAGCGACGCATCAGCAAAATAAGGAATCGCTCTCCGTGGCGTCGTCGCTCGACAACAATCCGCAGAGCGGTTGGGCGGTGGATGCCGGAGGGATCGGCAAGGACCAGGCTGCGGCATTCACCTTTGCCGAGCCGCTCGACATGGAAGGTGGAGCGAAGCTGACGGTGACACTGGAGTTTTTCGTGAACGACGCGCACTGCATCGGAAGGCCGCGACTCGGGATTTTTTCGGGTGATGCGCCCGCGCTCAAGTCGCAGAGCTTGCCCGCGAATATCGCAGCGCTGGAGCCGAAGCTCCGTGCAAACATGCCGCTCGCCGCAGCGGAAACGGATACACTTTTCGCGTGGTGGAAAGAGCGCGATGCGGGCCTCCAAGCACTGACTAAAAAGGTCGCCGAGCACGATAAGTCCGCGCCAAAAGGGACAACGCCCGTGATGGTCTGCGCCGAGGGTTACACGCCGATCGTGATGCACTCTCAAGGCGCGCCTTTCCTCGATCAAACGCACATTTTAAAACGCGGAGACCCCAACCAAAAGCAGGCCCCCGCTGCGCAGGCGTTCCTGCAAGTGCTCAGCCCCGATGCGAGCGCAGCCCGCTGGAAGTGGACACCCCCAGCGGGCGCAAAATACTCCGGTCGCCGCCGGACTCTCGCGAATTGGATCACCGACACCGAGCATGGCGGTGGAACGATCATGGCGCGTGTCGCCGCGAATCGTGTTTGGCAGCAGCATTTCGGACGCGGCATTGTCGCGACGACGAATGATTTCGGGAAGACCGGCGCGCTGCCGAGCCATCCGGAGTTGCTCGACTGGCTGGCGGGCGAACTCATCCACGGCGGATGGAAACTGAAGCCGCTGCACCGCCTCGTCATGACGAGCGCCGCTTATCGGCAGTCCAGCACCGCCGACGCTGCGAAGACCGCCGCTGATTTGGAGAACACGCTGTTCATGCGCCGCGTCCCGCATCGGCTGGAAGGTGAGGCCGTCCGCGATAGCGCGCTCGCTGCTTCGGGGCTGCTCGATACGACGATGTTTGGCGCGGGCACTTTGAACGAAGGAAGCGTTCGCCGGAGCATTTACTTCCGTATTAAAAGGAGCCAGCTCGTGAACTCGATGGTCGTATTCGATGCCCCCGAGCCGCTTTCCAGCCAAGGCAGCCGCCCGACAACCACGGTCGCTCCGCAGGCGTTGCTCCTGATGAACAGCCCCGAGGTGCGCAAGTGGTCCGTGGCTTTCGCAAAGCGCGTCATGAAGAATTCCGCGAGCGAAGACCTGACGCCCGTCATCACCCAGGCTTACGCCATCGCGCTGGGCCGCGAGCCCCGTCCATCGGAGTTGAAAGCAGCGATTGCATTCATCGGAAACGGGATCGGCGCGGGATTGGAAAAATCCGTCGCTGACTTTTGTCAGGCGCTCCTGTCGTCGAACGAATTCGCCTACTTAAACTAAACGACAAAATGCGTGCTGGCAGTCGCGCGCTTTGTTTGTAAAACACCGCTTATGGCAAAGATCCGCATCGCCGGCATTAACTTCGATCACTTTCACATGGGCGATTTGCTCCGCATGGTCCACGACCATCCCGATGCGGAACTCGTCGGCATTTGCGATGCGCAGCCCTCGCGGATGGTCGATGCCACACGCAACTTTTCCGTTCCGTCCGACGCAGTGTTTACTGATGTCGATGAGTGCATCGAGCAGACGAAGCCGGATGTCGTCATCCTCTGCCCCGCCGCCGCACACCACGCGGACTACACGCAACGCGTCGCAAAATACGGCGTTCACATCCTGATGGAAAAGCCGTTCGCGGCCACGCTCGCGCAAGCCGACGCGATGATCGCCGCGATGCCGAAGGAGAAGCTCCTCGCCGTGAACTGGCCGCTCCGCTGGGACCCCGCCGCCGCAACGGTAAAGCGGATGATCGACGACGGCGTCATCGGCGAAGTCCGCAGCTATCATCATTTTGGCGGAAATCGCGGCCCGCTTTACCATGGTGCCGACAAGATCGAGAAGGAGCCCACGGCGGCGGACAAAGCGGCGAGTTGGTTTTACAGCAAGGATGCTGGCGGTGGCTCGCTGCTCGACTACCTCGGCTACGGAACGACGCTCGGGACGTGGTTCATGGATGGCCGCAGCCCGATTGAGGTGACAGCGGTGACCGATGGAACTCCGGGGCTTGAGGTCGATGAACACAGCGTCGTCGTGAGCCGCTACGAGACGGGCCTTTCCAAATGCGAGACGCGCTGGGGCACCTTCACCGACCCGTGGACGACGCAGCCGCAGCCGCGCTGTGGATTTGTAATTTGCGGCAGCGACGGCACGCTCGCCTGCTACGACTACGAGCCCTTCGTACACGTCCAGACGCGCGAGCATCCCGCCGTGCGTTCGCTCCCCGTGGATGCCATGCGCGCTCCGGAGCGGAACCCGGTGGAATACTTCCTCCACTGCATCACCACGGGCACGCCACTCGCCGGTCCGCTCTCGCCAGCCATCTCGCGAATCGGGCAACAGATCGTCGATAGCGCCGTTCTTTCGGCGCGGGAGAAACGAACCGTTGCTCTGTTGGGGTAAAAATTTTCACACTTCGGAGTTGCCATCCTGCTTCATCGCACGTAACCACGCGCCGCTTCACAAACGAACCACTCTTATGTCAGAAAAATCAATCTCAGAAAAGGTAAAGGATATCATCGTCGAACAACTCGGGGTCAACCCGGAGCAAGTAACCGAAAACGCATCCTTCATCGAAGACCTCGGCGCAGACTCACTCGACACAGTCGAACTGGTCATGGCGTTCGAGGAAGAATTCAACGTCGAAGTCCCAGACGAAGACGCCGAGAAACTTCAAGCGGTCGGCGATGTCGTGAAATACATCGAAGACAAGACCTCGAAATAACTCGCGCACTTTTCCAACAAACGACCACAAAAGCCCCGGCTGCAAAGCCGGGGCTTTTGCTTTCCCCGGCGTAGCTCGACTTTCCAAAGTCGAGTTTTGACGTCTTTAGCAGAGAGGAGGTTCGCCTTATCCCGCGAGGCTTTACTCGACATTGGAATGTTGAGCTACCTCAGCAGTCGCGTGAGCACCCAGATGATGAACAGGATGCCAAAAAGCAGCCCGAGGATTGCTCCGGCGACTTTCATAAAGTCGCGCGGCTTAAACTCAGTTCGGTTGCGCCAGTCATTCATGCAACCGCCTTTACGGTGGAAATGGCGCGGTGGAAACTACATTCGCCTTGCCGCGCGCGAGGCAACTTCCTACACCGCTGGCATCGTGCGACATGGCTTGCGCGGTTCATTTCAACAATTCTACACACTTACACTATGAGCAGAAAAATTCGTTACGGCATGGTCGGCGGCGGGCGCGGCGCATTCATCGGGGCACTTCATCGCATCGCGGCGGCGATGGACGGACAGATCGAGATGGTCTGCGGCGCATTCAGCAGCGACCCGCAGCGCAGCAAGGACAGCGGCGGGGATTTTTTCCTCCCGCCGGATCGTTGCTACGGCACGTATGAAGAAATGATCAAGGCCGAGGCAAAACTGCCCGTCGGCGAGCGCATGGACTTCATGTGCATCGTCACGCCGAACTACATGCACTTCCCGCCCGCGAAAATGGCGTTGGAGAACGGCTTCCACGTCCTCAGCGACAAGCCTGCCACCTTCAACCTCGACGAGGCAAAAAAGCTCGCCGCCATCGTCAAAAAAAGCGGCCTTCTGTATGGCCTCACGCACAACTACACCGGCTACCCGCTCGTGAAGGAAGCGCGCGACATGGTCGCCGCCGGCAAGCTCGGCAAGATTCGCAAAGTCGTCGTCGAATATCCGCAAGGCTGGCTCGCCACGCGCCTCGAAGCCTCCGACCAAAAGCAGGCCGCCTGGCGCACTGACCCAAAGCGCAGCGGTGCCGCGGGCTGCATCGGCGACATCGGCACGCACGCCGAGAACCTCGCCGAATACATCACCGGACTCTCCATTTCCGAACTCGCCGCCGACCTCACGGCGTTTGTCAAAGGACGGAAGCTCGATGATGACGGGAACCTTCTCCTTCGCTTCAAAGGCGGCGCAAAGGGAGTCCTCCACAGCTCGCAGATTTCTGTGGGCGAGGAGAACAACCTTAACATCCGCGTATATGGCGAAAAGGGCGGTCTCGAGTGGCACCAAAACGAGCCGAACACGTTGCTCGTAAAATGGCTCGACCAGCCCACGCAGATCTTCCGCACCGGCAACGGCTACCTCGGCAAAAACGCAGCCTCGGCTACCCGCACACCTCCCTCGCATCCCGAGGGCTACCTCGAAGCATTCGCGAACATCTACCGCAACTTCGCAGGAGCAGTGCGCGCCCGCATCGACGGAAAGAAACTCGCCAAGACCGACCCAGCCAACGACTACCCGAAAATCGAAGACGGCGTGCGAGGCATGGCCTTCATCGAAGCGGTCGTGAAATCGTCCAAAGCCAATGCGGCGTGGACGAAACTGGACGTTTAATCACAGGCACTGACGGCCCCCATCCCTCCTTCACTCTGTCCGCCTTGAAATCTATAAAATTCCGTCAATTTCTATTTGGATGTGTGCATGCAATGTCGTGTATTGAATCAGTCGGAGACGAACCATCACTGATCGACGAAAGCCGAAGCGTGCTCATCCCAAAAGATTAGAATATCGTGAGGGACAGTGCCGGAGATGTGGAATCATTCCCGACCAGCTTTTTACGCGATGTTTTTGCTGCCTCAAGGAATGCTGAAATCTCAAAGAACGGTAACGAAAAGCTGAGCCCTCGCCCCCAGCGGATGCCGACTTTTCTGTCATCGCACTTGGCAATGTTAGGGCGATTGTATGACCCGTTCGGAGAATACAGGGTTCGAGGTGTTGGGGACGATTTCAAAATCGGTAATATGGTTTTCGTTCGGGCTTCTGTAGAGGGACTAAATCCCAAAACTCGACGCCGTTCATGGTGCGACATACAAAGATGTGCCTCTGAGCAAACTTCTTCTTTTGAATTGTCTCAATCCGACACTGGAAGACATCCCTCCGGAAGCGGTAGATTTCACTCGGCTTGGGTGGAGGCATGGCAGTGTAGTAATTAACTTCCAGAGAATCTGGACCTGGACCATGATCTCCATTTGTGACACTGTAGAGCCTTTGCCAAAGACTCCGCCGACTTCTGATGACATCTCCCTGCTTTGAATCGATACTTTCGCCCTAATTTGAACGCGTGGAACGATGAGAACGGGCACGACAAACCCCGCGCACTAACCCGACTTCGCGGATTCGGGGATAAATCGGAAGGTGCCTCTCTGAGCGCTCCGGAAAATTGGCAAAAGGTCTACACTACAGAAGCGCACATTTCGCGCACATTGCGACGGCTACTTTGGCGACTTGATTGGGGTGATTTCTGGCGGTGGTTGGTCGGGGAGCTGGAGTTTAAGTTGGTCGAGCAGGAGCTGGAGGTCGGGTTCGGGGTGCGTGTAGCGGGGCATGACGATCTCGCGCCCGTCGGTCGTCGGCAGGTGGACGGCGAGCATTTGCACGGTCGCAAATTTCTCCAGCACGGCTCGCGGGGTGAGACCGGCAGCGGTTTTTTTAACTGCGTTTTGAGGGTGACTTGGAGCGCGTAGGCGAGGAATGAGATGAGCCGAGCGGCGGCGGAAGCCGCGAGACAGACAGCCGAAGGCTGCCCGCAGGGTGCGTAGCGCGGCGCGCGAAGCATCAACATGTGCGCTTCGATCCGACGGTC
>JAYSTZ010000722.1:0-6214 GCA_043719365.1 Verrucomicrobiaceae bacterium
TGTTCATCTATCGCACCGCCGGACAAAAGGGCGGGAACTTTGAGCAGAGCGTGCAGACTGCGCTCACGGCGATCCTGGTTTCGCCGCATTTTCTTTTTCGCGGAGAGCTCCAGCCCGAACCCGACAACCCAAAGTCCACCATGCCCGTCAGCGAATGGGCGCTCGCATCGCGGCTCTCGTATTTTTTGTGGAGCACGATGCCAGACGGCGAGCTTTTCGCGCTGGCGCAGGCGGGCACGCTCCGGAAGAATCTCGACGCGCAGATCGTTCGGATGCTGAAGGACAAACGCTCCGAGGCTCTCATCAACAACTTCGTCGGCCAATGGCTCCAAACGCGCAACCTCCTCGCCATCACGCCCGACCCGAAAACGTTCAAGGATTGGAACCGCGACATGGCGCTGTCGATGGAGCGCGAAACCGAAATGCTCTTCGAGTTCATCATGCGCGAAGATCGTCCCATCACAGACCTTCTCGCCGCGGACTACACCTTCGTAAATGAGCGACTCGCACGCCTCTACAATATCGACGGCGTGGAAGGGGAGGCGTTTGTGAAAGTCAAAGTCCCGGACAAACGTCCCGGCGGAATTCTTGGCCACGGCTCGTTCCTCGCGCTCACCTCAAACCCAACGCGCACGAGCCCGGTGAAGCGCGGCAAGTTCGTCCTCGAGAACATCCTCGGCACCCCGCCGCCGCCCGCACCGCCAAACGTGCCAGACCTCAATGACCCAAAGCGCCCGGAGCTCAAGGGCACGCTGCGCCAAAAAATGGAGATGCACCGCAAGGAGCCGATCTGCGCCGGATGCCACGCCCGGATGGATGACATCGGCTTTGCGCTGGAGCACTTTAACGGGATCGGAGAATGGCGGGAAAACGACCTCGGTGCCGCGATCGAAACTGCCGGTCAGTTGGTCAGCGGCGAGAAATTCGGCACGGCCACGGAACTCCGCGACGTCCTCATCAAGCAAAAGCGCAAAGAGTTCATCACATGCGTGAGCGAGAAAATGCTGACTTTCGCATTGGGGCGCGGACTTGAGTATTACGATCGACCTACCGTGGAAAAGATCGCCGCGAACGCAGACAAGAGCGGGGCTAAATTCAGCGCGCTTGTCATCGAGATCGTGAAGAGCGCTCCATTTCAGCTTCGCCGTGGAGAAGGCGACCACCGCCAATTCGCGTCAGCCGCAAAAGGCCCGGCGCCTTTGGCCGCTCCGCCCGCCGAGAAAAAGCCTGCGCCCAAGAAGAAGTAGCTGCCGAAACGATTTGGCGGCGAAGAGCGGCGGGCGTTGGGGGCGTAGGGCGCAGCGCTCGCGATGGTCGCATCGAATCACTCCACCGGGCAATGCGTAGGATACGCAGCGGTTGAGTGCGAAGAGTTCGGCAAAAAGACAGCGGGCCTCGGATTACAGCGATTGCCAAAAGCCGTCTCGCGGCTGTCGCCGCTCCAATTCGCATGCGTCGCTTCACCATTCTTTGCTCTCGAACGGGAAATTACTTTTGGCAGATGCGCTAGCTCGGCTTATCGCCTTCTGCCGGCTTGTCTTCGGCCTTTGGTGGCTCATCGGCCTTTGCAGGCTTGTCGGGCAGTTTCTCCGGCTCGGGCTCAGGGTGTTCGCGATGATAATGGTCATCGTGGTAGTGCCCGTCGGTGTAGTGACTTGGATCGTCGTAGTAAGGATCGCTGTGGGCGTGATTGTCGGTGCTTGGGCTCGACTGAGAGTCACCGTAAGCCACCGCTGCGGCAGGCGCGACTGAGATGGCTACGCTCGTATCCTCCGGCTTTTTCCGTTTCTCGAGGAAATAGATGACCCAGATGCAAACTTCGTAGAGGAAGATGATTGGCAGGGAGATGAGCACGAGCGAGGGAATGTCCGGCGTTGGCGAGACGATGCCGCACAGCACGAGAATGCTCGTGTAGCCGTAGGCCCGTGTGCTTTTGATCCAAGCGTAGCTGATGATTCCCAGGCCGTGCAGCGACACCATCACGACCGGAACCTGGCACAAGAGCCCGAAAATAACGCAAAGTAATGCGACCGTTTTGAAGTAGCTGTTCGCCTGCATGTTTTGCAAAAAATCGAGATCTACAGCTGTGCCAATCATGAACTTCGTCACGGCGGGCATGATGAATTTGAAAGCGAACGTCACACCGCACAAAAAGAGAATAAAGCCGACGATCAAAGCTGGGAGTGCCATTCGTTTTTCTTTGTCCGTCATCGCCGGGAGAACGAACTGCCCCAGAAAGTATATGAGGATTGGAAAAGCCACGACCATCCCGGCGTAAAACGAGATGGAAAGCGTAATCATGAACGCGTCCGTAAAGCCGCCAAGCTGCAGGACTTTCTTCGGCTCAAACCCTGCCTTGATAATGGGCTCCTGCAGGATGTGAATGACATCTTTGTGCCAGATGTAGCAGATGGAAACGGCGACGACGAGCGTGAGCGCCATTTTGAAAATCGTCCCACGGAGATCCTCCAGATGGTCGAGGAACGGCTTTACGTCGTCCCCCTTCATCTTCTCGCGTTTGGTAAATAGTTTAGTCAGCAGGAACCGAAGCATGGACGGCGAACAGTATGGATGATCGTCAAAGGATGAAGGATGAAATTACGAACGGCCGAAATTTCTCCCGCAACGCTCAGCCGATCCATCCGCGAAACTACGGTTTCATTAGGCCCAGTGCCGACATTCGAGCGAATGCGGAGAGCGAGTTGGCGTCGCGGATTTCTCCGCTGGCGACCATCTCGGTGAGCTCCGCGAGGGAAAAAGCGCGGCATTCCGTGATTGCTTCGGCCGCATCGGGGCGTGCGCCACCTTCCACCGGGACGACTCCGCGGGCGAGGAGGAGGTGGCTGTGTTCGTCCGTGAACCCGGAACTGGGAAAGAAGATGCCGAGCGAAGAAATCTCGCCGTCCGGCGCAAGGGTGTGGCCTGCTTCTTCGTGCAATTCGCGAAGCCCGGTTGCGCGCACGGTGTCAGGATCTTCGGTGTCATCGATCTGTCCGGCGGGGAATTCCCAAATAGTGGCGCGAATGGGAATGCGCTCCTGCCGGACGAGGAGATATTTTCCCTCCGGCGTCACCGGAACGACGACCACCGCGCCTTTTCGGTGGGCGACGGTCCACGCAAACGGCACCGGACGGGTAGGAGTCGTGATATGGACGCGATGAACCTCGAGGTAGGGATTCGCAAAAAGAGTCTCGTCGCCGACAAGCTGCCAGCCTTCGGAATCTCGGATAAAGTCATGAAATCGCATGGTGTGAACGTGCTGTAGAACGCGGTCCGCAAGCAACCGCGAAGGTCGATATCATTTCAAAAAAAGGCGGACCATCCGGGCGCAAAGCAGATCGCGTTCGGCCTGTTTCTTCCCGAGCGTGGATTCCATCGCGGGCATGAGCGGCTGCTTCTTTTCGGCAGCCGATTCCTTCGCCTCGGAGAGGTATCGTTGCCACGGTCGCTGCACGAATGCAGAGCACTCGTATAAATTGTCCTGATATTGCTGAGCGACTGCTCGGAAGGTCGCGATATCCGATGGCGGGAGCCAGCCGAAGAGCTCGGCCTCGCGGGCGACGCCCCAATACCACCACCACGCGGTTTGCTCGAATTCGCCGTAGCTGTCGTAAACCCGTTTGCGAAGTTCCGTCCGGCGTTCTTCGACGAGTTCCGGATTGCCCGTGAGCCCGCCCTCTTTTTCAAAGACGTTGAAAGCCGAACGCACGGAGTTTAGCCGCGTATTGTCGGCGACGGTGCCTTTCAGAATCTCCATCGCTTTGAGCTGCCGCGCTTCCTCGACTTGGCGCGCCCTCGCGCTGCGGGCATTGAGCCAGGGGATTGCCATGGAGCTGATGACAGTCCCGGCAAACAATACGGTGAGCGGATGCCGGAGAGACTCGGGCAGCCAGTGTTTGCTTTTTGTGGATGCCCTCGCAACTCGAGGGCGGCGGCTGGGCGAAGTATCGGGCTCCATTTTAAAGTGCCCGCCCGGTTTGTGCGCGATGATGAATGAACATACGCGGGCTCTATCATGACGCGGGGCGTTTTGGAAATAGCGGCGTTGGGTACGGCTAATGCAATCGGTGGAGGCATGACGAAAGCCTGCATAACATTCGCACTCGCATTATTCACGCTACTTTCCGGCAATGCTGCCGCGGAGAATCGCCAGGAAATCATTGTGAGCACCGCGGACCAGCGGATGTATTTTTACGAAAACGGATACCGTCGCGCCAGCTTCCCTGTATCTACGTCGAGGTTTGGAGTCGGCAGCGGCAATCAGAGTTTTCGGACGCCGGTCGGGCTTTTGCAGGTTCAGAAAAAAGTAGGTGACCTCGCGCCCGAAGGAGCGGTCTTCAAAGCACTGCACCCAACCGGCGAAATCCTCCGCGCCAATACGCCCGGTCGCGATCCCATTGTGACACGCATCCTGTGCTTGAGTGGCATGGAGTCCCAAAATCGCAACGCCGCTGCGCGCTGCATTTACATTCACGGCACGCCTGCGGAACGATTTATCGGACGCCCGGCGAGCTACGGCTGCATTCGCATGAGATCGCACGACATTGTGCGGCTCTATGAGCAAGTGCAGGTCGGCGCAGCCGTGTTGATCACTCCTGAACGCGTTCGCAGCACCCTCATCGGGGTCTCGTTTTCCCGGTAGTCGGTGAACGGGACGAAATTTCATGCGTGCTTACCGGCGCATCTTCGCCTTAGTATGCGTGCTCTATGAACCGCCGAACATTTCTCGCCGCCGTCCTCACGACCACCTTTGCTCTGCACGCCGAAGAACCCGCGCTCGAAGCGGGCTTCGTGTCTCTGTTTAACGGAAAGGACCTCACCGGTTGGTCCTACAGCGCCACCGAAGTGTTCGACGGAAAGACGAGCGCATCCGACGGTCGTTACACCGCGAAGGACGGCATACTCGTGGTGAACCCTTTTGACGAAGCGAAAGGGCCTCATCTTCGTCAGCTCTGGACGACCAAAGAGTTCCCAAAGAATTTTGAACTGCGCCTGGAGTTTCGCGCATCCGTGAATGCGGATAGCGGGATATTCATTCGCAAACCGCAGCTCCAGTGCCGCGACTATCTCGTCGCCGGTCCTTACAAAGAACTGAAGTCCTACAAACCGCAGGATTGGAACCAAATCGTCGTCATCGTGAAAGACAACGTCGCCCACTGCACCTGCAATGGCGAGGTTCTCGAGGCCGCGCTGAAGCTCCCGGAAACCGGCCCGATCGGGCTCGAAGCGGACCGCGGGACGATGGAATACCGCAACATCCGCCTGAAAGCCGAATAGCCCATGCACCCGCTGATTCCCTCGCGCTGGCAGGTGCCCGCTGCATTCGAGCAGCGGCTCGGTGAAAAAGCGGGCCGCCAGCGGCTGATGAAGGCAGACGGGCATTTGCTGCTCGTCCTGCACAAGATTCCCGTGCCCGGTGCCGAGGAGAGGGACGCGCGCATCTTTTGGCGCAACCCGCAGGGTGAGTGGCAATCGTCCGAAGGCGGCGCAGGGATTGCGGATTTCAAGTCGCACATCTCCGAATACGACAAAACCGCAGACCGGCTGGACGTGCAGCTTCGCAAAGAAATGACGGCGGAAAATTACTTCGCCGTCCTGCACCAACTGACGCCGCTGGCGCGTGCCGCAAAACATCTCGCCGCAGTGTTGCAGGAGGCCCGCGAAGCGTGCGCTGCGGACCGCCATATCCTGCTGGCCCGCGATGAAATGGTGGAGATTGAGCGCCATTGCGACCTGATGCTCACGGAGGCGCAGCAAGGAATGCAGTTCCTCGCAGCGGCGCGCGCCGACGAGCAGGCAAGGCAAAGCGAACGCATCGCGGTCGCCGGGCACCGGCTCAATTTGCTCATGGCGATGTGTCTGCCCGCAACGGCCATCGCATCCATCCTGAGCATGAACGGCGAGCAGCGATGGGACAACGTGTGGCGTTTCGTAGCCGTCGCCGCAGTGCTCGGGTTCGCCGTAATGGCGTGGGTGTCGCGGTCGAGTTCCTCGAAGTAAAGGCGGGAGGGTGGGCGAAGTTGTGATTTGTGATTTGTGATTGGTCGCAAGCGGAACGGGCGAGTTCCACGCTTGCGACCAATTACATATCACAATGCTACCACCGATTGGCCGCCCACTAGTGGTCTCCCCGCCGTGAAATGATGGTCACCAGTGCTATTGCGGCTGTGATTGGTGAATAGTGAATAGTGATTTGTCGCAAGCGAAAGCTCAC
>JAYSTZ010000723.1:0-2686 GCA_043719365.1 Verrucomicrobiaceae bacterium
GACCAGCTCACCGGACGTGTTTTTCCCCGTCTGCGCCCAGCCATCAATCGCCACAATCATTTTGCCGGGCAATTCGGGGAATGGAGATTCCCGGCTCGCAGTTGCCGCAGTGAGTCCTTCATCGCTCGTGTCCGATGCGTTCGCAGCTTTCTCCACGTTGCGTTTGCCGCCTTGCTTGATCTCCATGCTTGTTCTCCGTCGAAAGGATTATTTTGCAGTCTCTGAAAGAACCGCGTTCATCCGCTTGCGCGTCGCGTTCGCTGAGAGGTAAGCGTCTGCCAGCGCGGTTTCGGGGCGCGTGCCCACAAATCCCATTTCGCAGGCGCGCGCCACCGATTCGACAAGAATGACCACGACGACATCAGCCGGGGCAGCCCGGCTCGCGTCGATCACCAGGGTGTTCACCCCACGCTCGAAATACGTCACGCCAGGATTTTGGTAGTTCCTGATTTGACCCATCCAAGGATACGCAAGCCCGGCCAACTCGACGGGATTCCGTTGGCCGTTTGTGTTATCGAGGAAGAATTTGTAGGGCGTGTTTGGGAACTCATACCCGATGTCACTGCCGACGATGACCACGCGGTCGTCAAAGTCGCATCCCCGCAGCACTTGCCTCACCTTGGTCCAAAATGTGGAGTAGGCCGCTCGATTCGAAACCGGGTCTGCGTGGTTCTCCAAATCTGACTTCGCGAACCAAGAGCCATCGACGGCAACGTGTGCCTCCAGAGTGCCGCGACCGTTTTTGGAGAATCCAATGTCCACGCCCGCCCGCTCGCACCAGCTCTCGACAATCGCGTAGCGATTGACATCCACACCCGCTTTGGAACAGGCCGCAACCAACGCACGGTAAATGTGCTCGGAATCCACGAGCAAACCGCCCATCGACTCCGCCACCCATTCACCCACTAAACTCCTTTTCGTGTCAGCCCATCCATCAATCACCACGAGCATCTTTTCCGGCATGTCAGGCCACGGCGCGTTGATGAAGCGGTCGGGGAGCGGCGGCAGCGGGGCTTGTGCTGCGTCATTAAATTCGGGAATTTGAAACGGCGTGTTCCAGTTCAGGTTCGTGTCCATATCCAGGCTCATTCTTTTCTCAACAAATTCATTCACTAACCTCAGTCGTTGGCAGCGCCGGAAAACGAACAGACAATTTTTCAGAATCATCCGGCTCGAAGGGGCGCACCGGGGACCGGCTCAATCGCAGCGCCTCGCGCGGCACCTGTTCCAAACCCGCCACGGCGCGGGAGTGATTGACGGCTCGGAGCAGGCCGCGAAGCTGATTCTGGACGGGCGCGTAAGGCTCGAAGGGCAGCGAGTGGAAGGACTGGGAAAGAGTCCAGACGCTGGCACAAGTCGAAGCACGGAGAAATTGGGCCTTCAGTTCACGCACTACGTCGCGATTGATCCGCACTGAGGCATGATACGTTTCGCCACCGCGCTCCCGCCGACAGCCGATGGAGTAGCCCATGAACATCGTAATCCTGCGCAAGCGGGAGATCGGCGAACTTCCGGAAGGCCCGGCGTGGAAGCTCACGGAGGAAATCACCAACTCCATCGGCGAAGAAATCCGCGTGAACGAATACTTCGCCGCGCATCCCCGGATGATGCTCGGCGAAATGAGGCTGCAAGGACGGATGTATCAGCGCAACGAACCGACGCTTGTTAGTAATGGAAAAGATTTGGCGGACCAGTTGACCCAGGCGATTGCCGCCTTGCCGAAATCGGTCTTCCAAGCGCTGAAGGAAAAGGTAGCTGCGCCGACTTTGGATCAGGTCTTTCCCGCGCCGGAGGACATCAAGCCAAACGCCTACACCATCATCAACGAGCGCGTGGGCTTTCGCGAAGACGACCACATTCGCTTCGTGGAGGGGCTGTCGCAACAGCGCGCCCAACGCATCCGAGGGATGATCCGAGTCCGCGACGCTGTGCGACGTTGCCTGCGAGCACAGATCGAAGCGACTGGGGACGACGAGCTTGCCGCCACGCGGCTCCAACTTAACGAAACTTACGACCGCTTCGTCAGTCGCTTCGGTTTTCTTTCAGAACGAAGCAATACACTCGTTTTTCGCGGCGACCCCGACCTGCCGTTGTTGCTTTCGCTGGAGCATTACGACGAAGAATCAAAGCGGGCGGATAAAGCCGCGATTTTCCGTGAGCGCACCATTCAGGGAAAAACGATACTTGGCGAAATCAAAACTCCGCAGGACGCGCTGTTGGTCACGCTGGGTGAGCGTGGACGGGTTGATCTGGATTTTCTCGCAGGCTTATTGCATCGGATGCCAACCGAGTTCCTGCCCGAACTGCGGAGCGCGATCTTCCTCAATCCGCAAACGCGCCGATGGGAGACGGAGGACGAATATCTCTCTGGCAACGTCCGCGCAAAGCTGACGGCAGCCGAAGCCGCGGCGCTCACGCATCAGGAATTCACCGGCAATGTCGCCGCCTTAAAACTGGTTCAACCCATCGACCTTAGCGCCCCAGAGATTGACGTCCGTTTGGGCGGCACTTGGATTCCCGTCGAGGACATCGAACATTTCACAGAAGAAATCCTGGGGGAGCGGGGCATCAGCGTCAGTCATGCTCCGCAACTCGGTTTATGGGTTGTGCGGGCGGGCTGGAGTGCGAAGTCCAGCGTTGCGAACACGGCTGAATGGGGAACGGAGCGCCGCAGTGCGCTCGAATT
>JAYSTZ010000724.1:0-2685 GCA_043719365.1 Verrucomicrobiaceae bacterium
CATGTGGACCACGGTAAATCCACGCTCATCGGTCGCATTTTCTACGACACGAAATCGCTGCCCGATGGCAAAGTGGAGCAGATCCAAGCGGCGTGTAAAGAAGAGGGGATGGAGTTTGAGTATGCGTTCTTGCTCGATGCGCTTCTCGAAGAGCAGGCGCAGAACATCACCATCGACACCACGCAGATTCAGTTCCGCACCGCGAAGCGTCCTTACGTCATCATCGACGCGCCGGGGCACAAAGAGTTCCTGAAAAACATGATTACCGGTGCCGCGAGCGCCGACGCTGCGGTGCTCCTCATCGCCGCAAACGAAGGTATTCGTGAGCAATCGAAGCGCCATGGATACCTGCTCTCGCTGCTCGGCATCCGTCAGGTCGTTGTCGCGGTCAACAAGATGGACCTCGTGGATTACCGGCAGGATGTGTTCGATCAAGTCACGCGGGATTACAGCGCATTCCTGAAGGAAATCGGAATGGAAGCCCGGCAGTTCGTGCCCATCAGCGCACGCAACGGCTTCAACGTTTCGAACAGGGGACTGGATGAGATGCCTTGGTACACCGGCTCGACCATCACGGATATGCTCGATACTTTCGAGCTCCCGAAGTCGCTCACCGAGCAACCGCTGCGGTTTCCGATTCAGGACATTTACCGCTTTGACGACCGCCGCATCCTCGCGGGTCGCATCGAGGCGGGGTCGCTGAAAGTCGGCGACACGCTTCTTTTTTCGCCAGGCAACAAAACGGGCGTCATCAAGAGTATCGAAGTCTGGAACGCTCCGGCCAAAACCGGCGGGCGCGCAGGCGAAAGCGTCGGAATCACTCTCACTGAGCAGATTTTCGTGGAGCGTGGTCACATCGCTTCGCACCAGGCGGATGCGCCTATCGAGTCGAATCGCTTTAAAGCGCGGTTGTTCTGGATGGGGAAGACGAACCTCAACATTGGGCAGCGCTCGAAACTGAAACTCACCACGCAGGAACTGGACGCGGAGATTGTGAGCATCGAGCGCATCATCGACGCTTCCACACTGGAAACCATCTCCGGCGAACGCGGCTACATTGCCCGCAACGATGTCGCGGAAGTCACCATCCAAGTCCGCGGGGCGCTCGCTTTTGATAATGCGGACCGCAACGCGCTGCTCGGACGCTTCGTTCTCCTCGATGGTCGTCAGGTCGGCGGCGGCGGCATCATTTTCGGCGGCAAATACACCGACCGCGCACAGCCAAAATCCGCGAACATTTTCTGGAGCGAAGGCAATGTGTCGCAGTCGCAGCGCTTCGCCCGCAACGGACACAAAGGCGCAGTCATCTGGCTCACGGGCCTCAGCGGGAGCGGCAAGAGCACGATTTCCAACGCACTGGAACGCGAACTCTTCAACCTCGGGATCCAGACCTACATCCTCGATGGCGACAACATCCGGCACGGATTGAACAGCAACCTCGGATTCTCACCCGAAGACCGCGTGGAAAACATCCGCCGTGTCGCCGAGACGGCCAAGCTCCTTGCCGACGCCGGCGTCGTCGTCGTTACCGCGTTCATTTCGCCTTACCAAAACGACCGTCGCCGAGCCCGCGAGATCGCGTGCGAGGCCGGCCTGGACTTCTTTGAAATCTACATCGCCGCGCCGTTGGAAGTCTGCGAACAGCGCGACACGAAAGGCCTCTACAAGAAGGCCCGCGCTGGGGAAATTAAGGATTTCACCGGTATCGGTGCGCCGTACGAAGCACCCGAAAGCGCGGAAGTTACCGTCGCGACCGACAAGCAGAACATCGCCGAGAGCGTTGCGCAAATTCTGGAGTTTCTCCGTCCGCGTATCCGCGTCGAACAAGATTTCGAGATCTAGAGCACCAACATCCATCGTAGTATAAAATGTCCATGAGCACAGAAACAGCACCGGCACCCGCCGCAAAAAAACCGACCCACAACGAGGAAATCAAAACCGCAATCCCGACCCTCGCCGGCACGCTCGCGGCGACGCTTGCGGACCCGACGTTGGATCGCTTTTCCGACGACGATCAGCAGTTCATGAAGTTCCACGGCATCTACCAGCAAGATGACCGTGATCTTCGCAAGACCGGCAAGAAGTTCATGTTCATGATCCGCGGGCGCATCCCCGGCGGCGTTTTGAATTCGGATGGCTACGCGGTGTACGACAACCTCGCGACGCAGTACGGCAATAACACGCTGCGGCTCACTTCGCGGCAGAGCTTCCAGTTTCACGGCGTCGTGAAGTCCGGGCTCGGGCCTCTCATGAAGAAGATCAACGAAGCCATGATGGACACGCTCGCCGCTTGCGGTGACGTGAACCGCAACGTTATGGCCCCGGCGACGCCCGTGATGAACACGCTCGGCAAGCAGGTGAATGCCGACGCAATCCGGTGCAGCGAAGCGCTTCTTCCGAAGACGAAGGCTTATCATTCCATCTGGGTCGAGGGCGTGCAGCTCAACCTCGAAGAGCCTGAGAACAAGAACTTCGTGGACCCGCTCTACGGCGCGACTTATCTGCCGCGTAAATTCAAGATCGGGTTCGTCGTCCCGCCGTCGAACGACATCGACGTCTATACGCAGTGCCTCGGGTTCATCGCGATTGCCGGGCCCGATGGGCTGGAGGGATTCAACGTCGCCATCGGCGGCGGGATGGGCCGGACCGAGAATGACGACACGACCTATCCGCGCCTCGCCGACG
>JAYSTZ010000725.1:0-6197 GCA_043719365.1 Verrucomicrobiaceae bacterium
GCTTTCCGGCGAGGCGATTCGCGACCAGTCGCTGCTCGCGGCCGGGCTGCTCGTGGAGAAAATCGGAGGTCCGAGCGTCAAGCCTTGGCAGCCCGCAGGCGTGTGGTCCGAGGCCGGTGCATCCGGCGGCGATTACACTCCAGACAAAGGCGAGGGACTCTATCGCCGCAGCCTCTACACCTACCGCAAACGCACCGCGCCGCCGCCGAGTATGCTCACGCTCGATGCGGGCAGTCGTGAGATTTGCCAGCCGCGCCGACTTACCACCAACACGCCGCTGCAACCGCTCATTTTTCTAAACGACCAGAGCTTCTTTGAGTGTGCGCGGGAGCTTGCAAAGCGGGCGATCAAAGAAAAATCAGAGGGAACCGCGCCGCAGATTCAGCGGGCGTTTCTCCTGCTCACCTCGCGCACTCCCGCGCAGCCGGAACTCGACGCGCTCGCAAAGCTCCACGCCCTGCAACTCGAACGCTACACCGCAGACAAACCCGCCGCGAAATCCGTGTGCGGTGAAGAAAATCCCGCACTCGCGGCGTTGACTATCGTCTGCTCCACACTCCTCACATCCGACGCCGCAATCACCAACCGCTAAACGCCCATGCACACTTACGACGACCTCATGCGCAGCACGCGCCGCCAATTTCTCAGCAAGACCGGCCTCGGCCTCGGCGCAATGGCCATGGCGCAACTCGCGCCCGCCGCCGCCATCCCCGGCGTCATCGCAAAGCCGCACTTCGCGCCGAAAGCAAAACGCGTCATCTACCTTTTCCAAGCTGGCGGTCCGTCGCACTTGGAGACGTTCGATTTCAAGCCCGTCCTCCGCGAGGGCCACGGCAAAGCGTTGCCCAAAGAAATCATCGGCAACCAGCGACTCTCCACCATGAGCGGAAACCAAAGCCTGCTGCCCATGGCCGGTTCATTTGCGAACTTCACCAAGAGCGGACGCAGCGGCACCGAGATATGCGACACGCTGCCCTATACGCAGAAAATCGCCGACGAAATCTGCCTCGTGCGCACCATGCACACCGAGGCCATCAACCACGATCCCGCCATCACATTCTTCTGCTCCGGCAACCAAGTGCCCGGTCGCCCATCCATGGGTGCGTGGGCATCCTACGGCCTCGGCAGCCTCAACGACAACCTGTCCGCCTTCATCGTTCTCGTCTCAAAAAACGCCTCCCGCGACCAGCCGCTCTACTCCCGACTATGGGGCGCGGGCTTCCTCCCGAGCGAGCATCAAGGCGTGCAATTTCGCGCCGGAAAAGAGCCCGTCCTTTACCTCACCAACCCCGAAGGCGTCTCCCCGCACGTCCGCCGCGACATGCTCGACGCCCTCGCAAAACTCAACGGCTACCAAGCCCAGCAGCAGCTCGACCCGGAAATAGATGCACGCGTCGCGCAAGCGGAGATGGCGTTCCGAATGCAGACCAGCGTGCCAGACGCCACCGACCTCTCCGGCGAAACCGAAGAGACGTTCAACCTTTACGGACCCGACAGCAAAACGCCCGGCACCTACGCCGCCAACTGCCTGCTCGCTCGCCGACTCATCGAGCGCGACGTCCGCTTCATCCAGCTCTTTCACCAAGGCTGGGACCAACACGGCGACGTCGTCGGCGGCATAACCCGGCAGTGCAAACAAACCGACCAAGCCTCCGCCGCACTCATCACCGACCTCAAACGTCGCGGGCTGCTCGACGACACACTCGTCGTCTGGGGCGGCGAATTCGGCCGCACCGCTTACTGCCAGGGCAAAATGAGCGGCAACAACTACGGCCGCGACCATCACCCACGCTGCTTCAGCATCTGGCTGGTGGGCGGAGGCGTGAAGCCCGGCGCAGTAGTCGGCGCGACTGACGACTATGGCTACAACATCGTCGAAGGCGGCGTCCACGTCCACGACCTCCACGCCACGATGCTGCACCTCATGGGCATCGATCACGAAAAGCTCATCTACAAATTCCAAGGCCGCTACTTCCGCCTCACCGACGTGCATGGCACGCTCGTGAAATCCATTCTCGCGTGAGCGGCACGCCTGGAGGCTTTGACGTCGATATAGAGAACCAGTGCGATATCCTCTGCATCCGAAAATATGAAATCTCAACACGCCAACAATAGTCGCTTCGCTGCCGGGAGGTAGTTCAAGTCGATGAATGCTTCATTTTCAAAAGAGCAAAAAGCGGAGATCATTTCGTCGATGCAGCGCTACTTCGCCGAGAATCTCGACAGCGAATTGAGCGACATGCAGGCGGGGTTTCTTCTGGAGTTTTTCGTGAGCGAGATCGGTCCGTTTGCGTATAACAAGGGAGTCGAAGACGCGCAGAAATACTTCATCCGGGCGACGGAGGATTTGCCGGGCACGTGCTTCCACGAAGCGCTGACTTTCTGGAAGTCGCAACGAGGCGCAGGGCGGGCGGTTCGCAGGAAGCCGGACTAAAATCTTCGAGAAAGGCCTATCGGCGTTTGCGGCGACCGGCCAGCATCGCGAGGCCGCCTAGGAGCAGCGCGGCGCTGCCGGGCTCGGGGACTACGGTGAGGATGACGTCGTTATCCGTATCGCCGAGGGATAGCGTGGCGGTGTAGCCGTCGATCGTTCCGCTGAGCAATGTGCCAAGATTGCCGAAGACATCCTGTGTGCTGTCGAAGAGCGTGTAGGTGCCCGGGCCGAATCCGCTGCCGACGGTGAATGCGAAGTCGTCGAACTCGAGTGTGCTGATGCCGATTCCAAACTGGCCGGTGGTGAGGTTCACGCGGTCGCTGGCGGTGCCGAGCTCGAAGATGAGCGATTGCGAATTTGCGGCGACGACGGCGTCGCTGAAGTCGAGCGTGGTGCCGGTGAAGGTGAGTGTGCCGGGGCTGGTGCCGGGCGAGAGTTTGCCGCCGTTGAGGACGTAAACATCTGCGCCGATGCTGCCATTTCCGCCGAGGGTGCCGCCGCTTTGGACTTCGAGGATGCTCCCGCTGAGGCTGCCGGTGACGCTGAGTGTGCCGCCTTGCACGTAGGTGTTGCCGGTCGGTGTGTTGGTGCCGCTGAGCGTGAGCTTGCCGGTGCCTGTTTTGTTGAGGGTTCCATTGCCGGAAATGACGCCTGCAAACGTGGTGCTGCTCGCGTTGCCGACGGTGAGGATGCCGCTGTTTAGCACGCTAGTGCCTGCGCTTCCAGTGATGCTCGCCACGGTTTGCTCGGTGCCATTTACGTCGAGCACGGAGCCGCCGCTGAGCGTGACGGCGGTGGTCGTGGGGAGGATGTTAGTGTTGCCGAGGCCGAACCATTTTCGCGCGATGTAGCTGTCGAGCTGCGTGCGGTGCGCGTCGCTGAGCACGCCGTTGAAGATGAAGAGTTCGCCGATGTCGCCGCTGGAGAGTTCGGTGCCGGAATTCAGGTAGCCGCCGCCGAGCCGCAGGCTGTTTGGCCCGACGCCGGTGCCTGTGCCAAGCTGTGCGCCGTTTGAATAATACGCGGCGGCTCCGTTGGCGGCGATGGTGCCGATGTGGAAGCGCGGCGCGGTGTCGGCAGGCCCGCCGTTGTGCAGAAAGCCTTGGTCGAAATATGCCGTTTCGCCATTTCCCATCCACGGCCCGAGCAGCCAGTTGTTTCCACCTGCGGAAAGGAGGCGCTGATTCGCCGTGCCCGCGAGCCGCCCGATGTAGGCGACGGTGATGTCGTTTGCGAAGTTCAGTCCGTTGTTGAGCTGGTCTGGGCCGGGCCCGGCGAGGGCGTCGAAGCGCAGCACTTGGTTGCCGCCCATGCTGCCCTCAAAGGCCAGCGTGGGCTCGTTGCCGACGGGTGCGGTGAAGTCGCCGCTCGCGCCCAGCGTGCCTTTATTCACGACACTGGTCACGCCGCCGCCGCTGGTGTTGATGGTGCTGCCGTCGGTCGCATCGAGCCAAATGGCCGCGCTGGTCGGCAATGCGCGTGCGCCGCCGAGTTGCAGTGTGCCGCCGCTGATGGTGGTCGCGCCGCTGTAGGTGCTCGATTGCGCGAGCACGAGCGTGCCTGCGCCTTGTTTTACGAGGCCGAGGTTGTCTTCGTTTGGCGTGCTGCCGCCAAGTTTGCCGGTGTAATTGCTGGTGCCGCTCGCGAGATTCACGGTGAGCGTGGCGGCGGTGGCGGAGTCGTTGATGACGCGGCTGCCTGCTCCGGCTGGGCTGGTGAGCGAGCTGAGCCCGGCGATGGTCTGATTGTTGCCGCCGAGCTTCAGCGTGCCGCTTGTGCTCGCCGTGCCGAGCGCGACGCTGGTGCTCGTGGGCAGGCGGTCCGCGCCGCCGCTCAGGGCGAGCGTTCCGTTGCGCACGTTCGTGATGGCGGAGTAGGTGTTTGCCCCGCCGAGCGTCCAAGTGCCGGTGCCGACTTTCGCGAGGTTGCCCGCGCCGGAGATGACGCCGTCGAACTGCGCGTTGCCGTGGTCATTGCCCACGGCGAGCGAGCCGTTGCCGAGCGCGATGCTCGTGCCCGCGACGCCGCTGACGCTGCCGACAGTCTGCGTGACGCCGTTCACATTGAGCGTCGCGCCGCTGGTGGAAAGCGAGAGTGTGCCGCTGGTGGGCAGCGGATTCGCTGGCATAAAGCCGGTCCATTTCCGCACGAGATACGCCTCGATTGCGCCGCGATCTCCGTCGTTCAGCGTGCCGGGCGCGATGATGACTTCGCCGATGTCGCCAGTGGTGTACTCCTGCACATTCGTCGTGTTGCCGCCGCCGAGTGCGAGGCCGTTTGGTCCGACTGCGTTGCCGAGCACGCCGATTCTGCCGAGCGCGTTTGCATACGTTTCGCCGAAGCCGTCGCCGCGCATGATGCTCGTATAGACGTGGGCATTGGTGGTTGGCGCCGAGATGAATGGCGCGAATCCGTTGTCATAATACGCGGCGTTCTCGCCGTTGTTCCACCAGCCGAGCAGGTAGTTATTTCCGAGGCCGGAGACGAGCCGCTTGCGCTCATCTGCGTTGGCAGAAGCGTAGCGCCCGGCGACGATGATGGTCGATGGGCCGTTTGCTAAATTGATGTTGTTCGTGAGGCGGTCGAAGTTCGTCTGGTTGCCAAATCCGGCGACGGCATCCGCGACAAAGCGCACCGCTGGATTGCCGCTGAAACCCGTGGCGCTGTAGCTCGGCTCCTGCCCGGCGACTGCGCCGAAATCGCCCGTCGCGCCGAGCGTGCCTTTATTTTTCCAGACGGAGATCGCCGCACCATCCGCAGGCGCGGTGCCGGTCGCAGCGGGGTCCGCGCCGTCGAGCCAGATGCCGATTGTTGCAAGGTTCACGGGCATCGTCGTGCTTGCGCCGAGTTGCAGCGTGCCGCCGGAAATGATCGTGCCGCCCGTGTGCGAGGCAGTGCCGCTGAGCACGAGTGTGCCGTTGCCAGTCTTGGTGATGCCGAGGTTGTTTTCATCCGCGCCGACGTCGCCGATTTTCCCGCCGTAAAAAGTCTGCAGCCCCGCGCCGATGTTCACCGTGAGCGAGCTGGGCGTGGCGTTTCCGCCGACGATGCGGTTGCCAAAATCATACTGCGCACCGAGCGCACCGACGGTCTGCGTGGTGCCGTTTAATTTGAACGTCTGCGAGCCGCTGGGTCCGCCTTGCGAGAGGTTTGTGGCGGCGGTGAAGACGTTGTTTGCGCCCGCTGTGAGCGTGCCTCCGCGCACGACGGCGTGCGACAGCGCGATGGGGCTGGCGACGATGGTTTCGCCCGCGCCTTGCTTCACGTAGCTGCCCGCGCCGCTCACCTGGACAGTAAAGTTGCCGCTGCCCGCCGTGCGATTTTCTTCCAGGAATGCGCCCGCAGCCACCGTCAAGGGGCTGGTATATGTCGTGACGTCGGTGAGCCGCAAAGTGCCCGTGCTCACAGTCGTCGCGCCGCTAGAGGTATTGGCCCCGCTGAGCGCGAACGTGCCGTTGCCCGTCTTCGTCAGCGCAGTCGTGCCCGTGATGTTTCCCGCATACGAGGAAAACGCCGGCCCGCTCACCGTGAGCACGCCGCCGCCGCTCACACTGCCGCCAGCGCCGTTGAGCTGCGCGACGGTTTGATTGAGCCCGTTCAGATCAAAAGTGCCGCCGTTCACGACAAGATTCGTCGCCGTGGGCAGTCGGTCATTGCCGCCCGCGATTCGCAGCGTGCCGTTATTCACCGTCGTCAGGCCGCTATATGTGTTGCCCGCGCCGGTGATGGTGAAAGTCCCCGTGCCCTGCTTGGCGAGCGAGAG
>JAYSTZ010000726.1:0-6193 GCA_043719365.1 Verrucomicrobiaceae bacterium
AGAGTGGGATGGGCTTCCAGCCTGTCCAGTTTCCCCTCGTCCTTTCGCAAAGGCCACCGCAAAGGCTCCTGCACGTCGCTCTGGACGGGCTGGAAGCCCCATCCCACCCCGACAGGCAGCATTCCACATTTAATCACACTCAAGTCTAACCGTTTCTATTCTTCCCAAATGGCGCGCGGGAGACTTACGGTCATCGCTGCATGATTCTCGAAAAATTTACCATCGGTGTGGGCGATCGTTTTGCCCATCAGGCAAAGGCGCAGTTGCAGGCTTGTATTCAGGTTTCCAAAGACGGGGCGGATGTCGTTCCCGTTTGGAATAAGTCCAACCGCGAGCACACGTTCATTGGTAGCGAACCGGCTTCGGTCCTCGCTGCGGCGAAGGCAGCGGTGACTGCGCTGGACTGGAAGCGCGGATGGCATGTGGATGCGGATCATATCCGAATCGAGACGGTCGATCGGTTTTTGGAGGCGTCGGATTTTTTCACGATCGACGTGGCCGATAGCATCGGGCAGGCGGCGGAAGCGGCGGATGTGTTTGGTTTTTTGGAGAAGCATCCCGAGCTTGTCGGCTCCGTAGCGATTCCGGGCGTGAGTGCTCCTTTTACCACGACGCGCGACGACATTGGCCGCATCGCGACGAAGTATCTGCGTGCGGTGCAAGACGCCGGGCGCATCTATCGGCACATCGCAGTGCGCAAGGGCGGCGAGGATCATTTTATCGCCGAAGTCTCGATGGATGAAACCGACGCACCGCAGACGCCGCCGGAGCTTTTGGTGATTCTCGTCGCGCTCGCCGATGAAGGGGTGAAGGCGCAGACCATCGCGCCGAAATTCACGGGGCGGTTTAATAAGGGCGTCGATTACGTGGGCGACCTTGCGCAGTTTGAGCGGGAATTTAACGACGACCTTTCCGTGATCGCTCACGCTGTAGCGACTTACGGGCTGCCTGCGAATTTAAAGCTGAGCGTCCATAGCGGCTCGGACAAATACTCGCTTTATCCCATCATCCGCCGGGCACTCGCGGCGACAGGTGCCGGAGTGCATTTGAAGACGGCGGGGACGACATGGCTGGAGGAAATCATCGGTCTCTCGGAAGCAGGCGGCGACGGACTCGCGCTTGCGAAAGAAATCTACGCCTATGCGCTGGAGCATGTGGACGAGCTGTGCGCGCCTTACGCATCCGTGATCGATATTGACCGTGCCAAGCTGCCTTCCGCCGACGTGGTGAACGGCTGGTCCGGGGCGCAACTGGCGAATGCCGTGCGGCACATTCCGGGGCATCCGGAGTTCAACGCAAATATCCGTCAGCTTTTGCATGTTTCGTTCAAGCTCGCTGCGAAAGCGGGTGCTCGTTACACCGACTTGCTCAAAGCTAACGAGGCGATCGTGGCAAAAAACGTGATCGAAAATCTCTACGTTCGTCACCTTCGTCCGCTTTTCGTGGGATGATCTGGGAGACACGGAATCACATATTCGATTTGACTCATCACGGAGCCGTGATGGGAATTCTCAATGTGACTCCGGATTCCTTCAGCGATGGCGGATGCTGGGTGGACGTGGAGGCTGCGGTCGCCCACGCAGAGCAAATGCTCTCAGAAGGCGCGGAAATCATCGACGTTGGCGGGGAAAGCACGCGTCCCGGTGCGAAACCGGTGGATGAAGCCGAGGAGCTTCTCCGGGTGATTCCTGTGATCGAGCGTCTGCGCGGGAAGTGCGTGATTTCAGTCGATACGATGAAGGCAAAAGTCGCACGGGAAGCCTGCGCGGCTGGGGCGCGAATCATCAATGATGTAGGCGGTCTGCGCGACGATACGATGCTCGAAGCCGCAGCGGAAACGGGTGCTGGCGTCGTCGTGATGCACATGCTCGGCACGCCCGGAACGATGCAGTCAGCGCCCCGTTACGAAAATGTTGCAGACGAGGTTAAGGATTTCTTTTGCCAGACACTGGAGCGCGCAGTAAGGAGCGGCGTGCCCGCAGCGAGAATCGTCATGGATCCAGGAATTGGTTTTGGGAAGACGGTGGAGCACAACCTCGAGTTGCTCCGCCGCTTGCCGGGGATCCGCGTCGGGACGTCCGAAGACGTGCGCCCATTGATGCTGGGCGTTTCGCGTAAGAGCTTCCTTGGAAAAGTGACCGGCTCGGACCGGATGGAGGATCGTTCGTGGCCCACGGTCGCGTTGACGAGTTTCGGGCGGGAAAAAGGCGTGCGCATTTTCCGTGTGCACGATGTAAAACCTAATGTGGAGGCGCTTCGGATGACCGAGGCGATTTTAGGATGATCCTCGCTTCGTTTCAGGATTTTGCGCATACGTATTGGAAGGACGGGCTGGAGATTCTCATCCTCGCGGTGGGTATCTATTACGCTTATCTCGGGATTCGCGGCACTCGCGGCGCGCGTGTGCTCACCGGCCTGGCCACCTTGGTGCTGGGACTTTCATTGCTCTCGCAAATCTTCGGGCTCGCGGTCATCGGCTGGCTCATTCGCAGCCTCTCGGCGGTCGTCATCATCGCACTCGTGGTCATCTTTCAGCCGGAACTCCGCCGGATGCTTGCGCAACTCGGGAGTCATCGTCTTTTCAATACGCAGCAGCAGAGCATGGAGACCGTCGAAGTGTTGGCGAGCACGCTCGTGGATCTCTCCAGCAAGCACCTCGGCGCGCTCATCGCGGTGGAGCGGGGGACGGACATCGGCTCGCACAGCGAGAGCGGTGTGGAGATTGACTGCAAGCTTTCTACGGAACTGCTCGTCACGATCTTCCATCCAAAAACGCCATTGCACGACGGCGGTGTCATCATTCGCAACGACCGCATCGCAGCCGCAGCTTGCATATTCCCCGTGAGCCAACGGCAGGACCTCGATCGCAACCTCGGGCTTCGTCACCGCGCAGCCATCGGATTGAGCGAAGAAGGCGACGCTGTGATTCTGATTGTGAGCGAAGAGACGGGAAAAATTTCGATTTGCCACCGTGGAGCATTGGAACGCGAGTTCACTCCGGAAAGCCTGCGGAAACGTCTCGCAGAGCTGCTTATGGCACCGGCGGACGGAGCCAAGCCAGCGCCTGTGATGAGCAGTGCGCCTCTCGGAAGCGGCATCGTGAAAGCGCCACCGCCACCGAATGACTTAGCAGCTTGAGCGCGGTGCGGTCTGCTATATTTCTTGCGGTATGGGCGAAAACCCATACTTTACCCATATATGAAGATGACCGTTGAAATTGATTATGACTTGCTCGCTCGCGTAATGGCCTCGACGGGCTGTCGGACGAAGACTGCCGCCATCGAACTCGCGCTTCGCGAACTGGGCCGCCGCGGCGATTTGCTCCGGCTTCTCGACGATGATCTCGGTATGACGCCGGACGCGTGGCGTGGTGCATTTGACGCAACCGCAGACCCCGAAACGCTTCGCGCAGCCGAGAAGCCGGCGACCTATGGCGGACACACCCGTTCTCGTCGATAGCAGTTGGTATATTCGTACGGCGAGGGAAGGCAGAAATCCTCTGCGGGAACTGTTGCCTATCGCAAAGGTGCGCGAGCTTGCCACATGCAGCATCGTTCGCGCTGAAGTCGCACGGGGAATTCGCGACCCGGAAATATTGAGGAAATTTCAAGCGCGATGGGATGTCATGCTACACGTCCCGTCCGACCCCCGCTTGTGGGCCGATGTGGAGCGCACCGCGTGGCAGCTCGATCGCGCTGGAAAAATCCTGCCGCTCACCGACATCATCATCGGCTGCTGTGCGCGGCGAATCGGCGCAGTCGTGCTCACGCACGACACTCACTTTGACGAAATCCCGGGAATCATCACGACGAACCGGATTGTGTAAGAATCCACCGCTGCATTCGCTGGCGTCGCGCGAGGCGGAGTGGTAGGACGCTGGGCGCTATGAAAATGCGCTCTCTTTTTTCCCTGCCGGACTTGTTGCAAACGCTGTTGCAAATGTGCGCATTTGTTCTCCTCGCGGCGGTTGCATTTGGCGCGGACGGAAACAGGCTCGCCTATCTCGACGACAAATCGCCGTTCTGGCCGACGCCAAAGTCTCCGCGCTTCATCACGCCGCAATGGGTCGGCGAGCCGGGCGTGGATGCGGTCGTGGTGCTCGCCATCGACGACATGCGCGACACTGCGAAATACGAGACGTTTCTCCGCCCGATTCTGGACCGGCTGAAACAGATCGATGGCCGCGCGCCGGTCAGCATCATGACGAATACCGTCGATCCCGCCGACCCGCAGCTCGCAAAGTGGCTCGCCGAGGGGCTATCGCTCGAAGTTCACACGCTCACGCATCCTTGCCCGTGTCTCGGAAAAATTGTGTTCGATGAATCCAAGCGGACGTTCTTCGATTGCATCGACCTGCTCGCGAAGATTCCGGGCAACAAGCCGGTCGCCTTCCGCATGCCGTGCTGCGACTCGATGAACTCGGCGAGTCCGCGGTTTTACTCGGAAATCTTTCCAGGCAAAAGCGATGCGGGCAACGGGCTGTCGATAGATTCCTCCGTGTTTATGCGCCCGCCTGGCGCGCGTTTTGAGCGCTATTTTGTGCAGGAGCTGCGCCCGCCATCGAAAGTCTCGCTGCGTGATTACGCGGGATGGATTGAGGATTATCCGTATCCCTACGTGATCGGAAATCGGGCGTGGGAATTTCCCTGCATGGTCCCGAGCGACTGGGAGGCGTTCAATGCGCAGGGCGCGCAATCGCAGCAGGTGCTCGACGATTGGAAAGCGGGGCTCGATTACGTCGTGGAGAAACAGGGCGTGTTCACCGCGGTGTTTCATCCGCACGGCTGGAGCTCGCCTGCGCAGTGGGTGGAGTTCATCGATTTCGCGCAGCAGAAGTATGGAAAGCGCGTGAAGTTTCTCAACTTCCGCGAGGCGCTGGAGCGGCTGGAAAAACATGCGCTCGGCGGCGGCTCGATGCGCACGGCAGATGGACGAAGCGCCGGAACACGTGTGCTCGATTTGAATAATGACGGCTTCATGGACATCGTCGGCACGAGCCGGAACATCACGCGGGTGTGGGACCCAAAGAGGCAGGCCTGGAGCGAAAACGGCCCGTTCATGGTTTACGGTGACGGTCCGCTCAGTCCGCGATTTGGAATTATCGAGGAAGACGGCGCGGTGAGTGCGATCATGTTCCAATACATGTCGATGGGTATGACGTTTCGCGACGGCAAATGGGCGCTCGCGCCGCATCTCCACGGACCCGAGGCCTACGCGGAGGACGTCACGCTGCCCGGCTACAGCAAGCTCGGCGTGCAAGGCGATCTCATGCTCCGGGATTTCGACAATGACGGCCGCTGTGAGATGCTCATCGGGAACGACAAGGAAAGTGCGATCCTTTCCTGGGACCCGAAACTGCGGAAGTGGAAAAAGGCCGACTTCGCGCTTCCGCCGGGCATCGCCGTGGTGAGGCGAATGGATTCAGACAAGCTGATTTTCTCACAATGGGGCGACAGCGGGCTGCGCTTTGTGGATCTGAACGGCGACGGCTACGATGATGTCTTTCAGAGCAACGAGAGCGGACACGCCATTTACCTGTGGGCAGGAAAGGTGCGCGCCGATCTTGGGTGGACGCGCGGCTGGCCGCACAAAGTTTCCGTTTCGGACAAAGTCCCGGACCGCCTCACGCCAGACTCGATCGCACCCTTCGCGAAGAATGGCGCAAACAACGGCGCGTGGTTTCATCGCGGTCACGTCGTCTGGCAGAATGAAGACACCGCGCATCTCGACGCCGTGACGCTGCGCCGCTCGTTTGCGGATGTGATTGCGGTGCCGATGCCGCCGCAGAAAACGCCGGAGGAATCGCAGAAGGCGTTTGTCACCCGCGCCGGATTTACGGTGGAGCTCGTCGCAGCCGAGCCGCTCGTCGAATCGCCCGTTGCGTTCGATTGGGACGCAAACGGGCGGCTTTGGGTCGTCGAGATGCGCGATTATCCAAACGGCATGGACGGCAAAGGCGAGCCGGGCGGACGCATCAAAATCCTCACCGATGAAGACGGCGATGGACGCTACGAGAAAGCCACGCTCTTCGCCGACGGCATCCCGTTTCCGACTGGCCTGCACCCTTGGCGTGACGGCGTCATTGTCGCCGCCGTGCCCGACATCGCCTTCTACCGCGCCACCGACGGCGACGATGAAAGTGATGAGCGCACCGTGCTTTTCACCGGCTTTAAACCCGGGAACCAGCAGCATC
>JAYSTZ010000727.1:0-6189 GCA_043719365.1 Verrucomicrobiaceae bacterium
ACCCGCTCGAACAGGTCACGGCTCGCAAGATAGTCTGCATCGGTCTCTCCGGGAAATCCCACGATCACATCCGTCGTCACCGCGATATCCGGACGAATCGCGCGGACCTTCGCCACGAGAGCCTCAAATTTCTCGCCGGTGTATGTGCGATGCATGGCCTTCAAAATCCTGTCGCTTCCGCTTTGCAGCGGGATGTGAAGGTGCGGCATCAACTTCGGCAGTTGCCCGTAGCATTCGATGAGGTCTTCCTTAAAGCCGATCGGATGGGGCGAAGTGAACCGCAACCTGCGAAGACCTTCGACGCCATTCACCGCCTCCAGCAACTGCACAAAGGGCGACTTCCCGTCCCGCCTCTCAAACTCGTGCCGGCCGTACAGATTCACGATCTGCCCGAGCAGTGTGACCTCCCGAACCCCCTGCTCCACCAGCCCGCGCACCTCCGCGACAATGCTCTCGATCGTCCTCGACCGCTCGCTTCCGCGCGTGCTCGGGACGATGCAAAATGTGCAGTGCATATTGCAGCCCTGCATGATGCTGACAAACGCCGTCGCCTGCCGCTCCTTCAGCGTGTGCTCGCGAATCGTCTCCTGCGAACCAGCCTCCTCCTCCACATCCACGATGCTCATCCGCGGATCGTCCATCAGACGCTCCCCGAGCGCGACTTTTCGCTGGTAGAGCTGGTCCACATAGTCCGCGACTTTGTGAAATTTCTGAGTCCCCACAACCAAGTCCACATGGCCAATATCACGCACCAATTCCTGCCCGCGCGATTGCGCCATGCATCCGAGAAAACCGAAAACCATCTCCGGCTTCCGAGCGCGCAACCGGCCTAAAAGCCCCATTTTTCCCAGCGCCTTCTGCTCGGCGAGGTCGCGGACGCTGCATGTATTGATCAGCACCACATCCGCCTCTTTTTCCTTCGCCGTCAGGACGTATCCACGCCCCACCAGATCGCGCGCCACCTGCTCGGAGTCGCGCTCGTTCATCTGGCAACCATATGTTTTTAGAAAGACTTTCGGCATCTGTGAAAAGTCCGCCAACCCTGCCCTCGCTGCGGAAAACATTCAATCATCATCGCTCCCAAGGCCTGCCATCGCGATGATTCTGCTGCGGTGAATGGCGCGCCTGCCGCCGTGGGGATGCAGCGGCTACTTCCCGAAGACCCCGTTGAAGAACTTCTTCATCGCTGTCCACGATTCCTTGTCAGCCTTTTCCTGATACGCCGCGCCGGGCTTCGTGAATCCGTGCTGGGCTCCTTCGTAGCTCACGAACGTCATGTCCACGCCGGCTTTTTCCATCTCGGCTTTGAAGTCGGGCACTTCGGCATTCACGTGCGCATCGGCACCGCCGTGGCAAACGAGGACTTTGGCTTTCACCTTCCCTTTTTCCGCAGGCAGCGTCGTGGAGAGCCCGCCGTGGAAGCTGACAACTCCTGCGACCTTCTCGCCGGTGCGTGCGAGTTCCAGCACGCTCGTCCCGCCGAAGCAGTAGCCGATCGCGCCGAGCTTTGCGGAGTCCACGTTCTTTTGCGCTTTGAGTTGGGTGAGGCCGAGCAGGACGCGCTTGCGGAGGAGCGGGAGGTCTTTCTTGTAAGTGCCGGCCTGGATTGCGCAGTCTTGCGAGTCCGTGGGGCGCACGCCTTTTCCATAAATGTCGGCGGCAAAGGCCACGAAGCCGAGCTCCGCGAGCTGCGTGGTGCGGGATTTGGTGTAATCTTGCAGCCCGGTCCAATCATGGATGACGAGCACGCCGGGACGCGGAGTCTTCACCGCGTCGTCGTAAGCGAGGAAGCCCTCAAGCTCGGTGCCGCCATCTTTGTAGGTGATGAGTTCGGTCTGGATTTTGGCGAATGCGGATGCGGAGAGTGCGGCGAGAATGCAGATGGCAGTTTTCATTCCTATCGCATAGCCGGGCGCGGGAGCGGCGCAAAGTCAGAAGTTTGAATGTGAAAACCAGTGGCATGGAGCGGAATGGCCACCTTCGGCTGCGTGATGAAGTCATCGCCTGAAATCGCCGACACTGTCCGTCAAAAATGGCCTCTGCGCTAGGCTTCGCATTTGCGTTAAGTAAAACACTCGGTTTGATCCGACGTAGAGCCCCAGAGTGTCCCGAGGAGCAACGGATGAGCAGACAATGCAATTCCGAGGATTAATACACGCCACTCCGCAGTCGGCGCTGGCATTTTCGTCATTTGACGGACGGCGTTTGGGGGAAGCTGGGAGCATCCGGCTTTGCCCGAGACACGAAACAAAACTGACCTGACTAGTGGCCTGGAAGGTTCTTATGATCCCACACCTTCCTTTTGTTTTTTCGTTACCCACCGAATGCTCCCTGCAAACTGCCCAGCGTCCCGTCATGCAAGGCAGCGTTGCGGCGACAGCAAAGTCGTTCGCATGAGTCTGCCATGCTCGGTTCGCAAGGCATTGCATCAGGTGTTACTGGGAAACAGCGATTTTGTGACAGGGTTTTTGCATTTTTTTCTTCGAGGATGCATTTTCCCCGTCGGCACGAGTGTTTTGGGAATTCAAAGACGCGATTCAGATCCACGAAATGCCCGAATGGATGCTTACTTGGAGCGCCCCTGTTTGAGGATTGGCGACGGCTCGCGCGTTACTCAAAATGTAGCTGGTTCGCACGGCGATTTCGCTTTTCCCGAGCGCTTCGGGTGGCGATAGTCCGCACCACCGGCTTATGAAAAGGAAACTCCTCACGCTACGAATCACCGTCGTCGAAATCCTCGAATCCCGCGTCGCGCCGGCGGTGCTGCTCGTTCCGGAGTCGTTGGGATTCACGGGCGGTGCGGCCGGGCATTCCTCGACGATGAAAATCGCAAACGGCGTCGCGCTGACAACGGTGGACCAGGCCGACCAGCTCTTTGCCGGCACTATCGCGGCGTCTTTCACCGGGACGGATAACGGCGTCAGTGTCATCAATTACGCGGATGCTGATAACGACGGCGGCGGCGGGAACTTTGTTGCGAACCGAAACATCTCGGTCTTTGGAGCCATTCCCTTCGGCGACAATAACAACTACGCGATCCGCACCTCGGGCTATCTCACGATCGACGTCCCCGGCACTTACACGTTCGGCGTGAATAGCGACGATGGTTTCCGCTTGAAAATGGGCGCAGCGGAGACAGTCGTGCTCGAGTCAACCGGCATGAAATCACCATCGGATGTGACGGGCGATGTCACCTTCCCGACCGCTGGGAGCTACCGCTATGAGCTGACCTACTTCGAAGGGACTGCAGGCTCGGAGGTGGAGTTTTTCGGACGTGGCCCGGGCATCCCCAAGAACACGCTTGTGGGCTCCGGCGGACTGACCGTCGCGCAGGGCGGCAGCTACACGATTTCCAATCCCGTTCCTTTTCTCGTGCCTGATGTGGCGGGGCATAAGGTGCAGGTGGCGCTTGCCAACGGCGGTAACATTCTCGACCTCTCGCAAGCGGCGCAGGCATTCACGGGAAGCGCCGGCACGGGCGGCGGGACAACGACGGCATCGATCGTGAATTTCCGGGACTTCTCGAACACGGCTGTCGGCGGCGGCTTTGCTGGAGACGCAGACTTTCATTTGCTACCGGGCCTTCCCGCCGGAGACATTAACAACATGGCTCTGAAGGCCAGTGGGTTTCTATTTTTCCCAACTTCGGGGATTTGGAAATTCGGCATCAATAGCGATGACGGCGCGAGTCTGACTATCGGCTATAGCAAGGTCATCAACGCCGATGGTGCGAGGGGCGGCGGGGATGTAGTCCGAAGCGTCTCGATTCCGCAGGTGGGCTACTATTCGTATGAGATGCTCTATTTTGAAAATGGAGGAGGTGCGCAGGTGGAGTTCTTCGCGCAAGGTCCGGGCGATGCGGCACCGGTGCTGGTAGGCAATAGTGCGGCGAGCGGACTTGCGGCGTTTGCGAGCGTGCATCACGAGCTCAATGGGACCAGCGGTTCTGACGAGATTTCGCTTTCCAATGGCTTTCCGGGATTCATCAATGCATCGCTCAACGGCAATTTCATCAACCTTCGCTCGGATGTTCCGATCACGGTATCCGGCCTCGGCGGAAATGATCGGATTGAAGTATTCGGCACCTTCCAATCACTCACCATCCTCGGCGGAGCAGACAACGACACCATAATGCTATCGAATCTTGCGTCGCTCGGCACCGGAGTGGTTTCCGGCGGCGATGGACTGGATACGCTGGATTACAGCACCTGGACCAATCCAGTCGTCGCGAACCTCAGCGACCGCCACGCGTACGCAGCGTCGATGAGTCGCGCAAATGAGATTCCTCCTCCGGCAGCGAGCAGTGCTGCCGGGAATGCGCTCCTTTTTGTGAACCCGACAACCAACGCATTTGAGCTATTCTCGGACGTGATCGGCGTCACTCCGTCCGAAATGACCGGGAGCCATTTGCACGATGCGGCGACCACAGTGAACGGGCCCGTCATCGTTGATTTGAGCGCAATTTCTCCATGGGCACCGATCGGCACGGTGGGCTCGCTCCTCGACATCGACGGAACATTTCCCGCTGCGAAGGTCAGTGAACTGTTGGCGGGGAAAATCTACATCAACATCCATACCGTTGTGGCTCCCGGAGGATTCATCCGTGGGAATTTCACATTCGGCAGTGCTGCAAATTCCGCGACGGGGATGGCAGGTGTCTCCACCATCGAAAACGTCATCGGTGGCGGAGCGGGCGACTTCATTGTCGGCAAAAGCTCCGGCACTCTCAGCGGCGGAGGCGGCAACGACATCATCGTGGGAAGCGCGTCCGATGATCTCATCGACGGCGGTTCTGGCAACGATCGCATCTTTCCCGGCCTCGACACCGTCGGCGACATCGTGCGCGGCGGTCCGGGAAGCGATACGCTCATCGAACGCCGAATCGCAGGAAACGCCACACTCACAAACAACGGCTTTGCGGCGGGCGGATTTCCTGCCGCTAACAACCCGCTCGACAGCGTGGATCGGGTCATTCTCAGCGGCGACGCGGGCTCGAATAGTTTCGACGCGTCTGGATTCACCCGCGGCCCTGTCGCGCTGGTTGGCGCGGAAGTCGCCAAGACATCAAATGCGCCTGGAGTTCTAAACATCGCGGATGCCATCGTAATAACAGGCGGGACGGGCTCGGGCACTGCGATGTCGTTCATAGTCTCGCTAGCAAACGCGTTGTTCGCGCCGGTGGGATTTTCGTTCAAAACAGTGGATGGCACCGCGAAAACCGGGAGCGACTATACCGCGACAAACGGAACCGCGATCATCCCGGCCGGCGTGTTGACATCCACCATCACTATTTCCATCGAAGGTAATACGCCGACCGAATCGAGCGAGTTCTTCAACGTTCAGATCAGCGTCGCTGCGGACCAGCCCGCGAAGACCGGTGATGCGATTGGACGCGGAGTCATCTACAAGCCAGAGTTCACGATAACCGACCCGAAGACCGCGACTTTCCGCGATCCGGACGGTGATATTGTGACGGTGAAGACGACCGTAGGCGAGTTTAACGCGGGGTTCTTCAACATGCGGTCGGCGGGTTCGCTCGGTGGACAGGTCCTGGACACGCTGACTCTTCCTTCTTCGTTTCAGGGCGCGAAACTCTCGTTCACTGCGAAGCGCGATCCGCTCGTAGGTGGCGACGGCGCGACACAAGTCGGGTTCATCAATGCGGGCGGTGTGGACTTGAAGAGCATCACCATCAGCGGCGATCTCGCGACCATTATTGCAGGCGACGGAAACTCGGCAACTCCCGCCGTCGGCGCGTTGCAAATCGGAAGCTTCGGCGTCTCGACGGGCTTCACCCGGCCGGGTGTTTTCCTCAACGAAAGCAAACTCAACGGAAGGCTCGGAAAGCTTACGGTGCGCGGTGATTTTGACAGCGTATTCCTTTCTGTTTCCGGCGGCTCCAGCGCAGGAATCGGCGCGATCTCCATCGGTGGAAGCACCCGCTCCGGATTCTCCGGCGGCTTGATATCGAGCGATGGCGATATCAGCAGTATATCCATCAAAGGCTCACTCCGCAGCACGGAGATCCGCACAGCGCCCGGCTCCAAGATTGGAAAGATCGGCATCGGTGGCGACTACGCTCCCGGATTTACCGGCGGTATTTCCTCCGGCCTCACCATCGGCGCAGTGAGCATCAAGGGCGACGCCAGCGGCCTGTCACTCTCCGCTGCCGGCGGTGGAGCACCCGGG
>JAYSTZ010000728.1:0-6160 GCA_043719365.1 Verrucomicrobiaceae bacterium
ACGCGGCCGTCTCCGCCGTACGTCGTTCCGAGCAAGGAAAACAGCGCCTGATTCTGATTAATCGGCAGGAGTTGTCCGTTGCACAGTGCCCAGCCTCGAGGCGCAAAGCCAAAGCTCATGATGCGGATTTCTGAAAGAAAAGGGTCGGCCATTTTAGAAGAGATTAAAGTTTCGTGGTCGTGCTAAATGTCAGTGCGATCAGCCTTGGATGATGGCCTCGGCCTGTGCCAGGGCTCGTCGCGAGCGAAGCACCTGGAAACGTGTTCCGCTCTGCAGCCACAATGTCGCAGCTCCGACGGAAGGGTTGTTTGAGATTTCCGGACGGATCAAAACAGCGAGCCAAATCGCGGCATCCGTCGTATCCGCGCCGGAGGCAGCGCGCAAAACCTTGAACGCGGCAATCGTATCGGCTGCGTTGATGCCGAAAACCTGCTTGAGCGCGGTTGCAATCAAGCGCGAGCCGAGCAGTGCTTCCACGCCGCCCGGCGGCAACTTGTCCGCAAGCGCAGCGAGCTGTTGCAGGAAATTCTCCGAATGCTTCCGCGCATCGGCTGCGCGCGCAATCGCCCGAAGCACACGCGCTTTCCAGCCCGCGAAATCCTCACCCTGCGCGAGACCGAGTTGTCTTGCCTCCAGTTGTCCACGAAGCGCCACCGCCAGCGCGGCCGGACCGCCGAATGTTTTGTTCACGATCTTCAACGCAGACGAATGTGCGTTGAAAGGATCGCTCAACTCCTGAGTCTCAGGATTGTAAGAAAGCGCATCGTGCGCGAACGCATTACCCGAGCGCTTTGCCATCTTGGAAAGCCGCGCGGCAAAAACGTCCGGCAGCAGATTCTCAATCGTCACATCCACATCCGCGAGCGCGAAGGTCATCGTATTTTCCTCCGTATAAATCCCCGCGAATGGAGCGACGGGAAGAGCCGCCGCCATGCGATCGGGTTCAACCACCTCCGCAATAATATGGAGCGCCCGCAGCCCGCTCGTGCGTATGCGACCGAGCACGGAAGCGCCGACAATTCGAAAATTTCCGCTGTAGCTGCGCACAAAAGCCAGCACGGCCTCGTCGCCATTCACTGGCGGAAGCCCGCCCGCAAGCACGCGCGGCGGCGCCGCGATGAGTGAAGGTCCGCCAAGCGCCGTCCCACAGGCGATGAGCGATCCGAGTCGAAGAAAATTGCGACGGTTAAATGACATACGAGACTGTTTTGATAAGCAATAAGTGCGCGAGCCGAGCAGCTAAAGCAATCTCGTTTTAGCACAACGCCCGAGTCCGGACCCTATGGAATCGAAACCGAACAGCGGTTCCGTCCCGCCCTTACGCCATCAGGCCTTTGAGGACAGCGTCTTTGATGATAAATGTGCGGGCGATCTCAGCTACACGGTCCGGAATCGTTCCAAGCGTGTGTTTACAGTCGCGCACCAACGGTGAGATCGTGCGTTCCCTCAATCCCGCCTCCGCACCGGCTTTCGTGAATGCTTCGATCTTCAGCCCGTCGTCCTTGATGATGCCGATCTCGGCAATCACCCAGCTCAGCGCATAAAAATGCGGCGCGGAAAGGTACACAGGCTCGATTCCTTTCACAGGTGGAGGCAGCACGTTGTAAGGCGATTCGACGACCGCCGTTGTCATGTATTTTTGCAGGTCACTCGCCACCGGTTCCGTCGCGCGAAGCTGAACCAACCCGTCGAGGCTCTGTGCGTAAATACTGATCCAGCGGAGCTGCCTTCGGAACTCATGGACTCCTAGCTCAAGCTCGGCAAAATCAATCTCTCCATCGCGATACTCCGTCTCGATTTCTTTCAACTCGCCTTTGAGAAACGAGGCGACTTTACGCCGGTCCTTGCCAGGTTTATGCCACTCCACCGCGCTCAAGGTTTCGAGGATGGACCGAACGCGTGCGAAGTCGTTGGAAAACCATCCGTCTTCATCGATCAATTTTTGCAGCGTGGCGAGCTCGTCCGCTTTGTGCCGCTTTAGCACCGTTTTCATTCGGGCAGGGAATCCCTTTTTTGTTGCGGCTTCTTTTAGCCATGCATCCCAGTAGTCCACAGCGCCGAGCTGATCTTCCAGCGCCTTGATGGGCAGCGCCAGAGCCTTGAAAGGTTTTTTTCCATGGACCTCACGGTAAACGCGGCAGAGCGATTGAAGATAAAACAGCCACTGCCGGGCGGGTGTCTGGTAGAGCGCCAGCGCGGGATTCGACGCCACGGACGCCTGCGCAAGGCACGGCAGGAGCCGCCCAAGATGCTTGATGAAACGACGGTGCCCGGGCCGCAAATCGGCGGACACTTCCATGGTCTTTAATGATTCGGCAGCGGACGTCATGGGTCAGTTCTGCCAAATTGCGTTTGCCGATGCAATCAACCGTTCACGCCAGAACCTTCCTTTATTGTGGCTGCCCCTTACCGCCGCCACCTTCGCCTCCACCCGTGTCCGTGCGCGGGGGCACGACTACCGGAATTGGAGCCGGCGGTTTTACACCGGTCGTGATGGTCTTGATTGTTTTGGTGGTGGTTTGGCTGCCTGACTGCACAGGCCCCGGAGTCGTCATGATACGATGCGAGCGCATGACCATTTCGTCCATCCGGCTGGCGAGCGAGGAGGCTTTGTGCGGCGCGAAGATTTCTCCTGCACCCGCGAACGGGTTGCGACCGGAGCAGAGTTCGCTGAAGTCGAACGGCACGGAAACGCGAACCCCGCCGACCCAGTTGCCTCCTACGAGGTTTTCGTCGTCCCAGTATTCGACGTCGAGCGTGATGCCTTGCGTGATGCGGGCTTCAGCGCGTCCGCGGAAGCCGGTGAAATCGCCCCCCGCTGGATTATCGTAGCCGTAAGCACCAGCAAACACGCGGAACTCACACAGTTGCTCCAGCCATGGCAACAGGACACCGACCTCGGCGTTCCATCCCTGAAGACCTTCTTCGACCGTGTTGAAACGACTCACCACAGTCCGGTCCACGACCGAGCGCTGGAAGAGATTTCCATTGGCGAACTGCTCCGTCACCCGGCGCGAACTGGAGCGGCGGGTAAAGGATCCTGTCGTTTGTTGTCCGTCCTCGGGGATGTAGTAGTTAAAGCGCGCATCGACCCACTTACTGAGAATCTCCGCACCGAGGCCGAGCTGCTGAAAGCTGTTCCCGGCAGCCGATTCGATTTGGTCGTAATAGACGTTTGCACCGATAATCAGGCCGGCATCTTCGATCAAGTAACGGAATCCCAGACCTGCGCTGAAAAGCTCCTGGTCATTGTCGCCGAAAGTCCCACGAAGATTGACGAAAAGCGCAGCGTTCTTCGTCCGGGCGAGGCCGGTGATAATGTCCGCGTAACCGCTTTGCAGATCTTCTGAGAATTTTCCGCCAATGGTGATTTGGCCAAATGTGTCGATCTCAGCCATGGGCTGGCACATCTTGCTGGAAGCGGTGGTTCCGGCATGGGCGCAGATTGTGATGCACGAGAGAGCGAGGTAGTGTAGATGCTTCATACGTTCCTTATCCTACTGTCGGCGATTGCCAGTCAATCCTTAAAAAGCGCTACACTTTCCACCCATACGCCAGCTCCGCAGGCAGTTCCAAAAACTCCCGCATCGCTCCGTGGAGGCCGGTGAAGTCCACTTCAAACACATCACCAATCAGGCAATCGGTGAGCCGCCCGCGTTGCTCGGGGTGTGCTTTGATGAGTTTCCCGAACGAGAAATTCTCGTCGTAGAACCCATAGACGAGCTTACGCATATTCTCGATGCCTCGGCAGAGCGTTACCCCGTAATCCGCGAACCTCGCTGCGCTCGTGTCGCCCGCCGTGAGCGCCGCGTCAACCGCGTCGGCCGCGAGTTCGCCGCTCTTCAGCGCGATGAAAACGCCGCTGGAAAAGACCGGATCGAGAAATGCGAACGCATCGCCTGCCAGCACGAGACCATCTGCGGCCGGATGTTTGGCGCGGTAGCTGAACTCCGCCGTCACCCAGTATTCTCCAAATTGCTCGCCTCCCGCGAGATGCTCGGCGATCCACGCGTTGCGCCCGACTTCCCTCGCAAGGATCTCCGCAGGGTCTTTGCTGTCGCTAAAGAGATAGTCCTTTTCCGCCACGACGCCGACGCTGATGACATCGTCCTTCAGCGGAATGTACCAGAACCAACCGCGCCCCTCGACATAAGCCACCGTTGTATTCCCCGCATCGATGCCGGGATCTCGCTTTGCACCGCGCCAGTAGGTCCACACGGCCATCTTATTGAGCTGCGGGTCTTTGGAAAACCACCCTTCCCGCCCTTTAGCAACACGGTCGCGGCCCGAACAATCGATCGTTACCGGCGCGTGGACGTGAAAAATATCCCCGTCCGCGCTCTTCGCCTCGACGCCGATGGTCCGCCCCGCGTCGTCCTTGAGCAACCGCTGTACAGGCGTCTGCTCCCGGACTTCCGCACCCTTCGCACGGGCGTTTTCCACCATCATCTGGTCAAACTCCGAGCGCTCGATCTGCCACGTCACCGCGCTCGGGTGATCGTAGTGCTGGAAAAAGTAAAACGGCTGCGACTGCCGACCGTCCGGCGTCACAAACTGCACACTGTATTTCTTGGTAAAGGCCCGCTTGTGCATCTCCTCGACAAGCCCGAGCCTGTTCAGCGTGAACCAACAGAACGGCATCAGCGACTCGCCGATGTGATAGCGCGGAAACTTTTCCTTCTCCAGAATGAGGACGCGCCGCCCCTTCTGCGCGAGCAGTGTGCCCGCTGTTGTCCCGGCGGGACCCGCACCGATGATGATGACGTCGTAATTTGAGGATGATGACATGGCGAAAGTATTACGTGTGCATACGATTTTGCAACTCCCGCAGTTGCAATAAAATCGCATCAAAACTCCGAAAGGAGTGATTGACAACGCAGGCCCGCGCCCCCACCCTCCGCTCCCTTTTTCCCGAAAAGGGAACCTATTTACTATTATGATGTCGCACCTTGTTGATGAAGCCGCAAAGAAAGTTGGGAGCACCCCCTTGCTCGTGAATATCGTTTCCCGTCGCGTGAAGCAACTGAACGCCGGCCACAAGCCCATGGTCGATGTCACAGGCCGCATGGGCCTCGCCGATATCGCACTTACCGAGATCATCGAAGGCAAGCTCACCAGCGAATCGAAGCCAAAAGAAGAACGGTAGCCGCCAACAGGCCGGCATATTTGAGCCATGGGCGCCGAAATCTCCGTCAATCGCAAGGCGCTTCGGGACTTCCACATCCTCGCCCGATACGAAGCTGGCATTGAGCTGAAAGGCACGGAAGTAAAGTCCATCCGCGCCGGAAAAGCCAACGTCAACAGCGCATTCGCGCGCGTCGAAAACGGCCAGGTCTGGCTCTACGACGTGGACATCCAGTCCTACGAAAAAGCCAGCTTCGAGCAGCACGAGTCCAAGCGCGTCCGCCGACTCCTCCTCCACAAAGCAGAAATCGCCAAGCTCGCCGAAAAGAGCATGGTGGATGGATGCACCCTTATCGGACTCCGCATGTATTGGAAGGACGCCAAAGTAAAAGTCGAAATCGGCGTCGGCAAAGGCAAGGACGCCCACGACAAACGCGACGCTATCAAAGCCAAAGTCGAAAAACGCGAAGCCGACCGCGTCGTCGCCAACTTCAACCGCAAAAAAGGCTAACGCCCCACACGCCCCATGCTCTCAATCACCATCCCCATTTATAACGAAGCCGGCAGCGTCGGCTCACTTTACGACAAAGTGCGCACCGCCATGGAAAAACAGCCCGTCCCTTGGGAGCTCGTCCTCGTCAACGACGGCAGCTCCGACGGCACCGACGAACTCCTCGACGAAATCGCCCACAAAGACCCCCGAGTCAAAGTCGTGCACTTCCGGCGCAACTTCGGACAGACGGCAGCCATGATGGCAGGCTTCGACTTCGCCAAAGGAGACATCATCATCCCCATGGACGGCGACCTACAGAACGACCCCGAAGACATCCCCCTCCTCCTCGCGAAACTCGACGAAGGCTTCGACGTCGTCAGCGGCTGGCGCAAAGACCGGCAGGACAACGCACTCAAACGCAACGCCCCCAGCATCATGGCCAACCGCCTCATCTCCTGGGTCAGCGGAGTCCGCCTCCACGACTTCGGCTGCTCGCTCAAAGCCTACCGCCGCGAAGTCATCGAAGGCGTCCGCCTCTACGGC
>JAYSTZ010000729.1:0-6158 GCA_043719365.1 Verrucomicrobiaceae bacterium
GAAACCACGAGCGCCGATTCGCCGCGCTGGGCCAAGGACAGATACGCTTCTACGAGCTTCGCGCGTTGCTCGTTCAGCGGGCATTCGAGGATCGAGCCCATCGCATCGAGCGTTTCGAATGATGCTGACAAATCGTCTTCCGCAGCGGCTTTCACCGCTTTACGATACGACGCGATGGACTCCTTTTCGGATGCCGTCTTGCCGCGCACCGGGTCTTGACGGCGGATGTTGCTAAGTTCGGAGGGGCGGATGTCGGCATAACGCTCGATAGCCCGCAATGCGTCGGAAGCCTCGACCGGGCCGTGCTGCCGCGTGTCGCCGGAAAGGATCACCCTGCTCCCCGCTTCCCGCGCCAGCGTGAGCAACGCGAGCAGTTGTTTCCCGCCGATTTGTGCCGCCTCATCCACGATCACGACGCTGTTCTTCGCCAAAGTCCCGCGTTGGAGAAACTCGCTTACCGTCTGCCCATTCGTGAGCCCATCGCGCCCGAGGTCAAGGACTTGCTGGCGTTGCGGAGCTAGCACCACCGAAGCGAGGTTCGACTTATCGAGCGCCTCCTGCACGCGGCGGAGCACATGGCTTTTCCCGGTTCCAGCGCCTCCTCGAAACAGCGTCACGAAATCGCGCGATGAAAGAATGTGCGCGAACGCCCGTTGCTGGTCCGACGCGAGATCGTCGCGATGCCACAAATCTTGCTCAGTCAACGGAGCGTGCCGTGACACGCCGTTTCGAGCCAATTCGACGAGGTTCCACTCCCGCTCCAGCACATCTTTGCGCGAAACCTTTCCGCCGTCAGCGCGTAGATACGAGCGTCTGTCGGTTTCCGCTTTCAGTTCGCCGACGGTGAACTGCGCACCGCGACCGCGAGCGAGGGCGTGCCGCCAAATCTCGTGTTTGAGTACCACGGAACGCCGTTCAAACAAATGTTCCTCCGCCCAATCAACGGCTTCTGCGACGGACACGGCGTCTCCAGTTCGCATTCGAGTTTTCGGAAGTTCGAGAGCGGCGTGCTCCTCGCTCGTTAGTTGAGTGTTCCACAGTTCGCGCAGCTTCCCTGTGGGAACGGACGGCAGTTTGATTCCCCGGTCTTTGTGCGCGATGTGCTCGCGGATGTCTGCAATGTTTCCGCCAGCTTTCGATTCATTCGATGCGAGCAGCGAGCGAGTCTTTTCGTCAATTTCGCGATGCCGTTTTGAAAAACGTTCGCAGACAGAGCGCGAGATTTCCGCTAGCTCAAAATCACCACGCGCTGAGTTCACAACTGTGTAGCCGAACCTGCGGAGTTCCTGCGCAAGCTGATGATAATAGACGTTCTCGACGTACTTCTGAGCCACGAGAAGGCCGCTGTTTTGGAGCGCCTTCCAGCGGCCTTCGACATCATCGTGAGTTGCGTTGAAAACCACGCAATGCGTGTGGAGATGCGGGTCGAGTGCGCGTGACGTCTCATGCTGAAAAAGCGCGGCGACGATATTGCTGGTTTGGCGATCTTGATGGGCGAGGCCGAGCCGAACGCGCGTTGCTGCGAAGCGTTCCAACTCCGCTATCGCGATGCGCACTGCCGCAGCGTGAGCCTCGACGATGCGTGAGTCATCACCAACGAGCGCGGCGACGGAAACCGATTTCGGCGGAGAGAGCGTGAAATCGAAGAACACTCGCCGATTGGCTAATTCGCTGTCGCCGACTTCCCGAGTCTTCTTGCGGCGGACGGTGAGACGCTCGCCCGTTTGCGGATGCCGATTTTCGCAAAGCGCGATGAATTGATCCTGCTCAACAACGCCGCTCAGTCCTAGTAGCGCAGCGCCGATGCCGAGCCATTCGCCGCGCACACGCTTGCCCTCGGAGTAGTAATCACCAACGCACAGATGCTCGTCAAAATAGCTCTGCGCGTTCGCGAGATTGGTTTGTGTCTTCGGCGAAAGCATCGCGCCGCAGTCTCATCGAAAGCTGATGCACGCTTGCTCCCGAGCGAGCGCAGGGCGGGTGCGGGAATGTGGGACAACGTCGCCCTCATGAAAAATACATCATTCATTCTAGCTAAATCCATCGCACTCCTCACCAGCCTCGCCGCGTTGCAACCTGCACACGCGACGAACGCAATCCTGAGCGACGACACCACCATCAACCGCGCAATTCCCCGCGCCTCGTATCGCACTCAGCCGACCCTCGGCGTGGTCGCCACGGCGCAGGGCGTCGGGCGGATGGCTTACGTAAAGTTCGACTTGTCGAATCTCGCGCTCGGCCCCGGCGTCACCGTGCGCAAAGCAACGCTCCGCGTTTACTGCTCATCTGTGAAGCGCCCCGGATCGATCCAAATCGTGCCCGTCTTGTCGCCGTGGACGGAAAACGAAATCACTGGCGTCAACGCGCCCAACATCGGAGCCGCGACGCAACCGGGCACGCCCGTGACACTCGCGACAAAGCGCCATTGGATCACGTTTGATGTCACCGATATCGTGCGCGGCTGGGTCGATGAAACGACGGCAAATTACGGCATCGCACTCGTGCCACAATTCACGCTCGGCGTCGGCGGAATCGTCGCATCGTTTGACTCGAAAGAGACCGCGGCAAGCAGTCACGAGCCGATGCTCGATGTCGCGCTCGACAACGGCCACGACGCTGGACCACGAGGCGAACCGGGACCGAAGGGTGAAGCCGGCTCCGTAGGTCCGCAGGGATTGACCGGACCGAAAGGCGATGTCGGGCCGCAAGGTCCAATCGGAGCGACTGGAACACAGGGCGCGAAAGGCGACACGGGCGCGGCGGGACCACAAGGAATCCCCGGTCCAATCGGTGCCACTGGGCAACAAGGTCCAATCGGATTGACCGGCGCAAAAGGTGACACTGGCACACAAGGGATTGTCGGTTCAGTAGGTCCGGCGGGTGCGAAAGGCGACATCGGACCCAAAGGCGAAACCGGTGCGACTGGTCCGCAAGGCCCGAATGGACCGAAAGGTGAAGTTGGCGCGGTTGGTCCGCAGGGTGTTGCTGGTCCTGTTGGGCCAAAAGGAGATACTGGAGCGGACGGTCCGCAAGGAGCAGTCGGTCCGAAGGGCGACACGGGTGCGCAAGGAATTGCTGGACCGCAGGGAGCAAAGGGCGAGGTTGGTGCAATTGGTCCGCAAGGTCCGGCGGGACCAAAAGGAGACGCCGGAGCACAAGGCATCGCCGGACCAATCGGACCGAAGGCTGACGTTGGTCCAATCGGCTTGCAAGGTCCGCAGGGCACGAAAGGAAATCAAGGCGAGCAAGGCATCCCCGGAGCGCAAGGCCCGAAAGGTAATCTTGGCGAACGTGGTCCGGCGGGACCGGCTGGTCCCCTTGCATTCGGCGGACTCACGCCGACGCGACTCGGCACGCTGCGGTGGTTCCGAACCAACACTGCTTACATCACCACATCGCTTGGCAGCACATCGCAGCCCATCGGACTTTGCTTCGACGGCAGCTATGTGTGGGCTGCGGAGTCCGGAAGCAACCAAGTGTCAAAGCTCCGGCTCGACGGCTCGCTTGTCGGCGGTTACGCGCTTTCCGGCTCGCCGCAGTTTTGCGCAGCAGCGGGAGACTTCGTGTGGGTGACGCGCAAAACGACGAACTCCGTGAGCAAGCTCAACGCGGATTCCGGCAGCGTCACGGCGACAGTCGTGGTTGGAACTTCGCCGAGCCATTTGTGTTTCGACGGCACATTTATTTGGGTCGCAAACACGGGCAGTAACTCGCCCACGAAAATCAAAGCGAGCGACAACACGGTGCAGAGCGGCACCTACTCCGCGCAAACACCACGCGGCATTTGTTTCGATGGCGCATCGCTGTGGGTCTGCTCGTTCAGCAGCGGCACCGTCGTGAAGCTCGCTCCGCGAAACGGAAACGTCCTCGGCACTTTTGCGGTGGGCGGGCAACCCGAGTCACTTTGCTTTGACGGCACTCACATTTGGGTGACCCACCAAGGCGCAAATAACGTCACGCGCTTGAATCAAAACGGCGAACTCATCGGCACCTACAATGTCGAAACTGCACCCGCCGGAATCGTGTTCGATGGACGCTCGATTTGGGTCACGAACTCCGGATCAAACACAGTCACGCAGCTCGACTGCATCACCGGGCAACTCACCGACACCTCACCAGTCGGCAATAGTCCACTCGGACTTTGCTTCGACGGGACCGCAGTTTGGGTCGCAAACAAAACGAGCAACAACCTGCTTCGGCGGTAATCCACCGCCGGAAGCCTTTCCCAGCCCACGGCAATGCGCCGTGGGTTTGGGAGAGGGACGCCCTACCCCTAAGCGGAGCTTAGAAAAAGTGTCCGAGCACGGAAGGCGTCATCTGGGCGACTACGAGGAAACCATCATCGTATGAAAACCAATCCCGACATTACTGCACAGACGGCACGTTTCGCGGAAGCTGTCCGCGCCTTTACTCCCATCTGCAAGGCCCGCTACGCAAAGCTGCTGCCGTTCCGAGACGGCATCGCACAACTCCGCGAACAGGGCGCGAGCTACGATCTTATCCGCGAAATGCTGGTCGCCGCTGGGGTCACCGTTGCCGTGGACACCATCGGCAACTTTGTGCGCGAAGTGATCGAGCAACGAGAGCGCCCACAAGTGAACCCACGACGACGCCCACAGCCGCGACCATTCGCGGCCCATTCCGCGCCCACCGTGGGCACGTCGAAGCTGCCGTTCACCGTCGCGCCGCCTGCGGGCGAGTCATCCGTCGCCGACACCACAAAGCACACGTCAAAGTGAACACGCTTCTTCCTGCAAAGCTCATCGTCTTGACCATCGGAAGCGCATGGCTGCTCGCGCTGATCATCCTCATCGTGATGCCGCAACGTCCGCGCAAACGTGTCGTCGCACGGCTCGGCGGCTTCGTCTGGACGCGCGAAGACTTCTGCCGGGGCTGGCTCTTCACGGGCGACACGGGTTCCGGCAAGACGCGCTCCGGCATCACTCCGCTGCTGCACCAAGTGTTCACCAATGAGCCGACTTGGGGCGGGCTGTGCATTGATGACAAGGGGCTGTATTGGGAGACACTCTGCGCGATGGCGAAGCACTTCGGGCGCGAGGACGATCTGATCCTCTTGCAAGTGCGTCCCGAGGGCGCTGGCGCGGACTGGCAGCCGCGACACACTTACAACCTCACGTCGGACGTGACGATCCCCTACAACACGTTTGCCAAGGCCGTCGTGGATACCGCGTCGTCGCTCGGACAGTCCGGCGAAAAAGGATTCTTCCGCAACCAAGCGCAGACCCACATCGCCGCCGCACTCGAAACACTGCGATTGATCGGAGCAGACGCTACGTTGGAAAATGCCTACCATTTACTGCTCGATGAACGTGATCTCGAAGACGCCCTCAACGACCTCGCCAACGCCGCCGTTCAAACCCCACGCCATCGCGAACTCGTCGCCCACTTCCGCAACCGCTACCTTTCCCAACCACCCGAACAGCTCGGTGGCGTGCGTGAAACGATAGCGAACTATTTACAGGCATTCATCACGCCCGACATCGCGAAGGTATTTTGCCCCGGCGCGAACACCTTCAATTTTGCGGACATCGACCACGGCAAGATCATCTGCGTGGCAATGCCGCAAAAGTTCCAGGTCGAGCGACGCTATGTGAACACGTTCCTCAAGATGCTTTTCTACACCCACGCCCTGCGCCGTTTCGACAAACCCTCGCGTGCCCGCCGCGACGACAACCTGCTCATCCTCTGGGCCGACGAAGCGCAGCGGTTCGTCTCCGCCAGCGAGGAAGGCATGAGCGATTACAACTGCATTGATGTCATCCGCGAGGCGCAAGCGACCGTCGTTGCCGCTGCCCAATCGTCCACGTCATTCGTACCGCCGCTGGGCCGCGAAATGGCCCGGGTCTTCACCCTCAACCTCCGCAACCGCCTCATCTTCCGCGCCGCCGATGAGGAAGGCGCAGTCGAGAGCGCCGACTTCCTCGGCAAGAAGCGCGTCATCAAAAAGTCATGGGGCCACTCCGGCGGCAAGATGTCGCGCAACTACAGCGAGGTCGAGGAACACAAACTCAAACCCCACATCCTCCGCGCCCTACCCAAGCACAGCGCCGTCGTGGTCCACTGCGAACGCGGACACCGGCGCAAAGTGCTCCCTCCCATCGAGTCGGACGGGCGCGTGTGCGAATGGTGGCGGGGGT
>JAYSTZ010000730.1:0-6156 GCA_043719365.1 Verrucomicrobiaceae bacterium
GCAAATTAAAGTTTCCACGCGGCGGTATGGGTGCTGCTATTAACGGCCTCAAATCATGCTCAATCAGCCCATTAGAACTTGTGTATCTCTACTAGCCGCGTCTGGTGCCGCGTGGGCGCAGTTCCCCTTACAGCCGAGCGCACCTCAAATCGAGCAAGCCCGGCAATTCGCCATCCCGGAACCACGAGTCAGCCTTTCGCCCAAGCCAAAGCCGCAGTCTGAAATCGAAAGGTTCGACGCCGAAACGGACGACGCGTTTGGCGCGCAGGTCATTCTGAAAGAGAACCCAAAAGTGATGCCGTTCACCGGCTGGGCGGAAGTGGCGGGGTTCTACACCAACAATGTCGCTCTGGCCCGGCGCGGACGGCTCGATGACACATTCCTCACAAGCACTTTCGGGCTCGCATACCACAAGGCGCTCAGGCCCGCGCTCATGTTCGACGCCTCGGTCCGCGGCACGCTCTACCGCTACAATCGTTTTAACGAACTCGACTTTCAAAGCCTCGACCCAAGTCTCTCCCTCACATGGCTACCGGAGAAGCTGGAGAACACGGCGCTTTACGTGCGCTATGGTTTCAACCAACTCACCACAGCATCGCGCGGGCACGAGTTTTTCAGCAGTCACTCCGTCGCCGTGGGCGCACAAAAAGTGTGGCCGCTCGCCCGCGCACACTCTGTGATTGCGGGCGTGCAGGCGCAATGGAGTTGGGCGGACCCGTCCGAATCTCAGCGCGATGAATACAGCGCCTACATCGGCTACCACCTGGACATCGCGCGGAACTTTTCCACCGATTTGAACTACCGCTTCGCCGTGTTTGATTACCGCGACTCGACGATCGGACGGCGCGACCACAGCCACATCGTCACACTCGCCTTCCGCTACGCGCTGGAGGAATGGCTCTCGGTATCCGCGACCACATTCTGGAATTCGAACTCATCGAACTACGATGTGTTCGGCTACGAAGTCTGGAACATCGGCGGCAATCTCGGACTCTCCGCGAAGTTCTAAAGCGGGAATCACCGCACAAACTCGACATTCACCGGCGCGCCGACTTCGCCGATGATTGCCTTGAACGTCAGCCGTCCCGTCTCCGCGTCCACCGCGTGGAGCGCAAGATTATTGCTGTCCTGACCAGCCGCGATGAGCCACCGGCCGTCCGGCGAAATATCAAAGCCGCGCGGCACTTTCACGCGCGCGTCGGCGATTTCCACGAGCGTGAGTTTCCCGTCCGGCGCTATCGAAAACACGGCGATGCTGTCGTGCCCGCGGTTTGAGACATAGAGGAATTTTCCGTTTGGATGGCAGTGAATCTCGGCGCTCGAACTGCTCTCCAGCGCTGTGCCTTCGGGGAGCGTGCTCAGAGTGTGAATCGGAGTGAGGACGCCATTCGCCGCGTCGTGAATGAATGCTGTGACGTCGCTCTTCATCTCGCCATTTACAAATGCAAACCCGCCGTTCGGATGGAACGCCAGATGCCTCGGCCCGCTGCCCGCCGGGACGCGTCCGCTCTTCGGCTCGCTGGGCGTCAACGTCCCGCGGGCCGCGTCGAATTTGTAGATGAAAATATCGTCCGTCCCGAGGTCGCACGCATAGACGAATGCGCCGCGATCGTAGATGGCGTGCGCGTGCGGCTCGTTCTGGCGGGCTGCATCCGGCCCGCTCCCGACATGCTTGATCGAGGTACTCATCGGAGCCACCGAGCCGTCCGATTTGATCGGCAGACACGCGATCGAACCACTGCCATAGCTCGCCGCGAACACATTGCGCCCGGAGGCATCCACCCACACGTGGCAGTTGCCCTTGTCCTTGGTCGGCTCGGAGTTCAGCTTGCGCAAAGTGCCGTCTGCCTCGATCGCAAAAGCGCCCACCGCGCCCCCGCCTTCATCCAGCACGGAGAAGAGAAGTTTCTTCTTCGGGTGGAGCGCAACGAATGAGGGATTCGAGGCTTTTGCCGCCAGCCCGAGGATTCGCGCCTCGCCGGTCCGCGAGTTCAGCGTCCCGTGGTAAATTCCCTTGCTCAATCCCGTCTTCGTGTAAGTACCGACGTAAAAAGAGACATCAGCAGTTGTTGTGGCGTTTTTCATCCGGCGCTGGGTATCAGCTTCGGTCACATCGGCAAGCGCAAGCGCAAACAGAATCCTCGACAGAGCCGCACCACCGACAATAACCAGCGGCATGAAACTCACCGCAGTCCTCTCGATCGCCTTCGCCGCCGCAGCCGTCGCTGCGAACCGCCCGAACATTCTCTTCATCATGTCGGACGACCACGCGGCCCATGCGATTTCGTCCTATGGCTCAAAGTTGAACCAGACTCCGCAGATCGACCGTCTCGCAAAGAACGGCACCCGATTCGCCAACGCATTCGTCACCAACTCCATCTGCACGCCAAGCCGGGCCACGCTTCTCACCGGCAAATATTCGCACCTGAACGGGACGCCGGTTTTCAACAACTTCGACAGCTCGCAGCAGACTGTCGCGAAGCTCATGCAGGGCGCGGGCTACCACACGGGAATGATCGGGAAATGGCACCTTGGAACCGACCCGACGGGCTTTGACCGCTGGATCATTCTGCCCGGACAGGGTGTGTATAATGATCCTGCATTCATCACCCCGGCAGGACGCCTCACGGTGAAAGGATACGTCACAGACATCACCACAGACCTCGGCCTCGAGTTCCTCGAAACGCGTCCGAAGGACAAACCGTTCCTGCTTTTCCTTCACCAGAAAGCGCCGCACCGGAACTGGACCCCGAGTGAGAAATATCGCGAGGAGTTTGCAAAGAAAACCTTCGCCGAGCCCTCGACCCTTTTCGACAAATACGAAACACGCCCGACCGCTCTACCCTCGAATAAACAGACCGTCGCCGACGATTTAAACAACCGGGACCTCAAACTCGAAGGCCCCAGGAACGGACCAAACATCGTCCCGACCGAACTCGAGGTCATACAGCCCGACGGCTCCGTGAAAAGACTCACGGGCGATGATCTGACCCGCTACAAATACCAGCGCTACATGCAGGACTATCTCGCCTGCGTGCAAAGTGTGGACGACGGCGTGGGCCGCGTGCTCGACTACCTCGACAAGTCGGGCCTCGCCGCCGACACCATCGTTTTCTACACTGCGGACAATGGATTCTTTCTCGGAGACATGGGGCTTTTCGACAAGCGCTTCATGTATGAGCCGAGCCTGCGCGTGCCTTTGCTCGTCAGCGGTCCCGGAGTAAAATCGGGCGAAGTCACCGACGCGTTCGCGCTGAATACGGACTTTGCATCCACCTTTCTCGACTACGCTGGATTGCCCATCCCTGCGGACATGCAAGGCCGCTCGCTCAAGCCCGTGCTCGCAGGCGAAAAACCGGCAGACTGGCGCACCGCGATGTATTACCGCTACTACCACGACCCCGGCCACCACAACACCCGGGCGCACTACGGAGTTCGCACCGCCACGCACAAGTTGATCTACTATTGGAAGCAAGACGCGTGGGAGCTCTATGACCTCGTCGCTGACCAGAACGAACAGCACAACCTCGCCAATGATCCCGCGCACGCGACCAAGCTCGGCGAGTTGAAGCTCGAACTAGCCCGCGTAAAAAAAGAGGCAAAAGACGACGACCAGTTCGCGGACCAAATCCCAAAGGACGGCGTGGACGCCGCAAACAACGCAAAGCCACTCGGCGTGAAAACCATCGCCGAAGCAATCGGCGCGTCGGCGTTGAAATAGAGTCGAGTCCAACGGTTGACGCATCGCGAAGCCGTGACTACGTTTAATGCGCAAAACATGCAGAAGCTCGAATTTACAGAGGCTGTCGAACTGATCACAGATGCCGATCCACGCTATTCGCGTGAGGCTTACTTCTTCCTCCGTGAAGCGCTCGACCAGACAGTGAAAATGCGAAAACGCCAGCTCGGTGAAGGAGGCCACCTCACCGGCGCACAGCTCTGCGAGGGCATCCGGCTTTGGGCACTCAAGCAATACGGACCGATGGTACCGACGGTGCTCGACTATTGGGGTGTCAAAGCCACGGACGATTTTGGTGCCATGGTCTGGAACCTCATCGAACTCGGGGTCTTCGGGAAAACGCCGTCGGACTCCATCGAAGACTTCAAGAATGTGTACGCTTTCCACGATGCATTCGTGGCTCCTTATCTGCCGGAAGGCGCGGACAAGAAAGAAATCACGCCCAAGCGCATCGCGCGAGTGAAGTCCTAGCCCGTACGCAGCATGGGCCGTTTCGCCAAGGTTCTCGCCGACATCGCAGTTCGGCTCAAGGACGCCGGAGAGTTCACGATTGAAGGGCGCATCGGTGCCTACAAAGCGGCGCTTAAGGAAAACTCCGATTTCATCACCAACGAGAAGCGTGACGTCGTGCGTCCCGGCCTCGCCGAGGGGCGGGAGCGTGCGGAAAGCCTCGATGACTTCCTCATCCATTTGCTCGACGAGGCGGCAAAAGCAGCCAACTCGGGAGTGCGCGTACCGCCCGTGATGGTCGTCGTCGCGCTGGGCGGCTACGGTCGGATGGAACTGAATCCCGTGAGCGATGTGGATGTCACTTTCATCCACGGCGGCGGCCTGAAATTTCCACCCGGCTTTGAGTTCATTGTTCGGGAGATTTACGACATCGTCAGCGGCTGCGATTTTTCGCTCGGACATAGCACGCGCAGCCTCAACGAAACCATCGCAGAGGCGAACAAGGAGATGCAGTCGAAGACCGCGATGCTTGAATCGCGCCTGCTCTGGGGCTCGGAGAAGCTGTATGAAAAATTCCGCGAACGCTTCGAGAAAGAGTGCATCATCGGGAAAGTCGAAAAATACCTGAAGGAGCGTGTCGCAGACCAGGCCGAGCGACACGGGAAATACGGCGAAACGCCCTACATGCAGGAGCCCAATCTAAAGAACGGCTGCGGCGGACTGCGCGATTACCAAAACCTCCTCTGGATGGCCCGCGTGAAATACGGGGTGAGGACCACCGCGGAACTCGTGGAGAAGAAATACATCAACGAGAGCGAGCAGGCCGAACTCGAGGACGCATACGAATATATTTTCCGCCTGCGCACCGAGATCCACCATCTCACCGGACGGCACACAGACATCATCCTCACCAACCAGCAACTCCCGCTGGCAAACCGGCTTGGCTATGAGGCCAGGTATCCTGACATCCTGCGCCGCACCGAGGCGTTTATGCGCGACTACTTCCGGCACGCGCGGAATATTTTCGAGCTCACGGAACTTGTTTCGGAGAAACTGGCTCTCCCCACCGCGCAAGCACAGAAGCCGCTCGGGCTATTTCGCTTTCTCCCGTTTCGCAAGCGGACATCGGGCAGGGATGTCTTCGACGGGCTGATTGCAAATGGCGACAGACTGACGTTTGAAAACCGGCAGATCTTCAAAGCGGATCCTCCACGCATGATGCGCGTCTTCCGGCACGCCCAGCAGCGCCAGCTCGTCATGACCGCCGAGCTACGCCAGCTCATCCGGCGCAGACTCAAATACGTGGACAAGGACTTCATCCACGACCGGGTCAATGCAGAGGTCTTCGCCGAGATCCTCCGCCAAAAAGGACAGGTCGGGCCGATTCTGCGACTCATGCACCGGGTCGATTTTCTGGGTAAATTCCTGCCCGAATTCGGCGGACTCACGGCGCTCGTGCAGCACGAGTTTTTCCATCGCTACACAGCGGACGAACACACGCTCGTTTGCATCGAAAAACTCGATGGATTGCTCGACAACGAAGACCCGAAATTCGCGGGTTACAGTGATCTCTTCCAGAAAATGGAAGACTCTTTCCTACTCTATCTTGCACTCATTCTGCACGACACCGGCAAGGCCGCAAACGTCCGGTCCCACTCCGATATAAGCGCCCTCAATGCGCAGACCGTCGCCAAGCGGCTAAAGCTCAGTGTGGCTCAACGGCAGTTCCTGATTTTTCTCGTCGATTGCCATGATCAACTCGCCAAGACCGCGCAAACGCAGGATCTCGACGATACGGCAACGATCGAAGAATTTGCCGGAATTGTAGGGGATCAAGCCCGACTCGACGCGCTCATGCTTCTCACAACCGCAGACGGACTCGGCGTCGGCGATTCAAAGATGTGGAACGACTGGAAAATGTCGCTCATGTGGAGTCTGTATCGCCAGACCACAGCATTCTTCACCGA
>JAYSTZ010000074.1:0-2044 GCA_043719365.1 Verrucomicrobiaceae bacterium
CACATTCGTTTCAATATCCGCCTCGCCTCGAACCTTCCTGCCGTGGAAGCAGATGCGGCGATGCTCGACCAGGTCATCACGAATCTCGCGATCAATGCCCGCGACGCCATGCCCCGCGGCGGCAGCGTCTCCATCGCCACCGAACTCACCACGATTACCCAGCAGGATATCCTCTCGAACCCCGATGCACACCTCGGCCCGCATATTCAGATCAGCATAACCGACACGGGCTCAGGAATCCGCCCGGAGAACCTCGCGCGCATTTTTGAGCCGTTTTTTACCACCAAGGAAGTCGGCAAGGGCACAGGCTTGGGCCTCGCTGTCGTCCACGGAATCGTCCGGCAACACCGGGGCTGGATCTCAGTCAATAGCATCGAAGGAAAAGGCACCAGCTTTCATGTATTCCTCCCGATTTCGGACAAACCTCCGGAGCGCATCCTCAACAAGCCCGCAACCACCATGGAAAAACAGCCGCCCAGACCGAAAACCATCCTTGTCGTTGAAGATGAAGCCGTCGTCCGCGAACTAGCCCATATTATCCTCGAACGGGCCGGCTACCACATTATCGAGGCCGAGGACGGCCCGACTGCGCTGCGCATCTGGTCGCGGCAAAAGGACGAGATCGACATGCTCATCACGGACATGGTCATGCCTAATGGCGTGACCGGTCGTGAACTCGCGCAACGCCTTCTCGCGGAGCGTCCCACCCTTCCGGTGATCTATGCCAGCGGCTACAGTCAGGAACTCACTGCCCCGGATTTTATCGAAACCGCCAGCCGTGTGTTCCTTCAAAAGCCCTACATGTCCGACCAACTCGTCGCTCTCGTCCAAAGGCTCATGCCCGCTTAGGCCACAGCCATGGCCCGAACCAGCGAGTTTCTCAATCACCTCATCGACCTCCTCCATCCGCTCGGCGACGTTACCGCGCGCAGCATGTTTGGCGGCTGGGGAATTTACCAAGGCGGAAAAATGTTCGCCCTTGTCGCTTTCGAAACGTTTTACGTGAAGGTCGATGAGCAAAACCGGTCCGAATTTGAAGCGCTCGGCCTGGCCCCGTTTACTTACGAATCGAGCGGCGGCAAACGGGCCGTCATGGCTTACTACACAGTCCCAACCGAGGCACTGGACTCCTCGCCGCTCCTTTGCCAGTGGGCGGACAAAGGGATCGCCGCAGCCCAGCGCGCCGCCTCTTCGAAAAAAGGAACTCGAAAGAAAAAGTAGCGCGCCGCTCAATCTGCCTGCCGATATGGATCCATCCGTTTATCTCGAAATCGCCCGCCAAATTCTCAACGAACCGACTGCGCCATTCCACGAAGAAGCAGTGCGCGCGAAGATCCGTGAACTTTTGGACGAATGCCCCGGCATCACGCTCTCAGAGGATCCATTTGGCAATCTGATCGCGCTTTATCACGGCGGTGGAAAGCAGGCGGAGTTTGCGTTTGCCGCTCACATGGATCATCCCGCGTATGTGGGCCGCGAGTTCCTCGGTGGAGTGCCAAAGAGCTACCGTAAACTCAAGCCGCCGACGGAAAAATTCGGCCCGTTTCGCATGTGGGCGCTACCGCCGTTCCAAGTGCGAAACGGGCGCATTTACTCGCGGGCCTGCGACGACCTCATCGGTTGCGCCTGCATTGTCGCGATGCTGCGCGAGCTCTCAAAAAAGCGCGTGAAGTGTTCGGCCTACGGACTGTTCACGCGGGCGGAGGAAGTCGGTTTTGTCGGCGCGATTCAGCTCGCGAAGCGCGGCATCATTCCGAAAGAAACGACGATAATCTCGCTGGAAACCAGCAGTCTCAAGGGTGGCCCTGTGAAGATGGGCGCGGGCGTCATCGTCCGCGTGGGCGACCGGACGAGTGTCTTCGATTCCGCAGGAACCGCACGGCTTCTCGATGTCGCGAAAGCCGCAGAAATCCCGCATCAGCGCGCGCTCATGCAAGGCGGGACCTGCGAAGCAACGGCCTACTCGCTTTACGACTACCGGACGGCTGCAATGTGCGTGGCGCTCGGTAATTATCACAACTGCGGACCCGCAGATCGCATTGCT